>JAFXRX010000270.1 GCA_017526045.1 Opitutales bacterium | reverse complement strand
TCGCCAAAAGACGGCGCGCAAAAGCAGAGCCGCTACAAAATCAAAGTCGAAGTTTCGCAAAAAGAGGGCGAATAGCTTTTTATGCGGGCAGATTTTTCAACCGTTTTTTTCGACCTCGACGGAACTCTCGCCGACAACTACGAGGCAATCGCGCTCGGCGTGGGCAAAGTCTTAAAGCCCATGGGCATAACGCCTCCGAGCCTCGAAAAGGTCAGGCAAACTGTGGGAGGGTCGATTTTAATCACGTTTGAAAAGCTAATCGGCAAAGAGCTCGCGCAGAAAGCCGCGGCGCAATACATGGAAATTATAGGCGAATGCGAGCTCGAAGGCTTGCGGCCGATGCCCTACTCCGCGGAAATTCTCGCACTTTTGAAATCGCGCGGAATAAGAACCGCGCTTTTTACGAACAAGGGGCAAAAATCCGCCGAGCATATCGCGCGGCATTTGGGCTTTGACAAATATCTGGACGCGGTATTCGGCACGTCATTAAACGGCGCGCGCAAGCCCGAGGCGGCGTTCACGCAAAACGCGCTGCGCGCAATGAAAGCCGCCTCAAGCGAAAGCCTGATTATAGGAGATTCGCCCTACGACTACAAGGCGGCGAGGGTTTGCGAAGCCGCCTCGTGCCTTGTCGCAACTGGCGCAAACAGCGCAAAAGAGCTGCGCAAAGAATGCCCCGAAGCCCGCGTATTCAAAAACCTCGAGGAGCTCTCGCAAAAAATCTTCCCTTAGCAGGCGATTTTTTATGCCGCGCTAAGGCTGCATTATCGCGCGCGCCAATTCCTCTTTCAGGCTGCCCTGCAGCTCGTAAAAAGAGTCGCTTTCGTCCCCGCCTGCGGCGCGCGAGGCAAACTTCAATATGTTTTCCTCGCCGACCAAAACGCCGCCTCCGTTCCCCGAAAATTCGACCTCGCATTCGCGCGTCGCCGACTGCGCGTACGAAAACGAAACCAAAGTCCGCACAAACGCCGCGGCGTTTTTGACAAATTTTACGGGGAAGCCCGACTTCGGGTTCGCCGCGCAGAACGCCCGCGGCTTTTTTACAAGCGGCAGCATAGAAAACGCCCGCAAAAGAAAGTTCGGCACGATAAAGCGCGCGTCCTCCCGCTCCGGCGCGAAGTCGGCTGCTTTCAGCCTCAGCCCGGAATACTTGAACCTGCGCAAAATCTCGCCCCTGAAAGACGCCGCAAACCTCGAAACTCTTTTTGAAAAATCCCCGAACAGCCGCTCCCTCTCCTCGGGCAAAAGCGAAAACGCCGACATCCTCGCCTCGACGCGCATTTCCATCAAGTCTTTAAGCGAATTTAAAATTTCGCCCGCGGCGGCGGAAATGTTGCTTTTCCAAAGCGACTCGCGGTTTTCCTTCAAGGAATGCAGCACCCCGCCCAAGTCGGAGCGGGCGCGCAGCGCGCTCGAGGAGCAGATGCGCTCAAAGAGCATTGCGCAGTCCTTGAACTTCGTCTTGAAGGCGTCAAACTCGAAGCTTTCGATGCCCCTTGAGGCGAACTCGCCGCGCCACTCGCCGATGAAGTCGGCGTCGCTTCGGTTTATCAAGCCCAAAATAACCGTCTTGGAGCCGAGCATTGAAAACGTATCAAGCAGGCATTTTTGAGTGTGCGCAAAAAAGTTGTCGGCATTCACAACAATCATGCAAATGTCCGCGCCCGCGAGAGCCTTCATAATTTCGACATCGTGGGCGTAGCGGGGGTCGGCAAACTCCTCCGCAAACGCCGACGCCGGATTTCTGCCGCTTTCGGCGTACTCCTTAAACTTGAAAAAAACGGTTTCGGGGTGCTGCAGCCCGGGCGTGTCGACAACCTCCACAACCGCGCCGCCCAAATTTATTTCGCGCAGCGACTGCCGCTTTGTCTCGCCGGGAATGGGGGACACCGCGACGGCGTCGTCGCCCAGGAAGTTCGCGAATATGCTGCTTTTGCCGTCGTTTGGGCGGCCGACTATGACGATTTTGTAAAGGCTTTTCATCTCTTAAAAAAGTTTTATGTTGCGGCTCGAAACGGAATTGATTTTCCGCGCCCACCAAGATTTTTCGGTCGCAGTCGGCGGGCGGAACGCGCCTTCGGCTTTTGAGAGCCTGCCCAAAATGTGCACGCTCAAAAATTTTTCGGGGAACTTGTTTACGAGATTTTCTATGTTCTCGAAAGTCTCCTCGTTGTAGTCGTCGGCAAGAAACGCAAGGGCGATGTTCTTTTTGCCGCGCACCCGCCCGAGAATTTCGTCCGAAAAAATTTCCACCCCGAACGAATAATCGACGACCTCCACCTCCGAGTCGTTAAGCGAAGTTTTCACCTTCGGCAAAATCGCGCCCGCGTATCCCGCCAAATCCGCGCGCAACAAAAGCGCGGTTTCGGAGGAATTTTGCGCGGACGCCCCGTCCAAATTCACGGATGAGTCGCGGTCCGCAAAGCGCATGCGCCGCAGGATTTCGCTTATCTTGCGGTCGTTTCTTATTCGGTTTACGCCGAATGTGCGCGAGATTTTATAATAGGAAAAGCCCAAAACCGCCCCGCGCAAAACCGCGCCGTAAAAGAAGCTCGCCCAAATAAAAAATATCGCCCACGCCTCGCAGCTTTCGGCAGTCAGCCGCGCGCCCTCGCCCGCCAGAAACTTCGATTTTTCGACCTGCTCAAACGACGGATAGCTCCTGCCCTCGCGCGTAAAGACAATCCAGGGCAGCGCGACGATTTTCGCGCCGCGCGCCATCGCCTTGGCGGAAACCACGCTCGGGATTGTGGTGCGCCAGCCGTACTCGTATTCGTTGAACATCGGGCGGAAGAGCTGAACAAAAAATATTCCGCAGACCGCGCCGAGCCCAAGAAACTGCGCGGCAATCGCGCCCTTTAAAAAAATCCATTTTTTGTTCGAGGCGTAAAGAGCCTTCAAGCCGCCGCGCTCCGCAAAAAATTTTTCGAGCCCCCACGAGACGAACAAGTCAACCCCCCTGCCCAAAGTCGGAGCGAGCAAAAACGCCGACAAAAACAAAACAAGCGGCACAAACACGCAGGATATGAAAAAGTAGCTTACATTTATCGTCCCGCCGAAATCCGCGCCGTCAAAAAAGGCGTTTGCAAGCGGCATTCCCAAAAGCAGCATCCCTATAAAAAACAAGCCTATTGCCGCCAGCCTGAAAAGCAGCACGGCAGAGGAGCCCGCGGACTTGCCGCCGGAATTTTCGCGCATGCAAAAAATCCACCGGCGCAAAAGGGCGAGGTCGTCGTTTTTTTCTGAGCCCGAAGCTTCGGAAAAAATTTTGAAATCGCGCGCCGCCTTAAATTCGTCGGAGATGTTTTCGTCGCGCTTTATAAAAACCTCCAAGTCGATAATGTCTTCCGCGTTGAGCCGTTTCATTTAATGAAAAATTTTACGCCGTTTTTTTTAGGCGAAAAATTCCGGCATTGCAACTTTTATAATTCAGTCCTCCGCAAGAAAGGCGGGAATTTCGCGGATTGGCTTGGCGGCAATATCCGCGTGCAGCGCAAACCTGCCCGATTTAATGGCATTGACGCTTATCGGGCACTTCAAGCCGCAGTTTATGTCCGCATTTTCGACTTCGGTTTTATAATACGTTTCGCCCGCGCAGCGGCACGAGAGCGCAAGAAGCTCGCTTCCGGGCTTGAAAAACACCGCCCAATTTTCCTCGTCCGCGCCCTCCACCGAATATTTGAACGCCACATGCGCGTCCTTTAAAAGAGATTTGCATACGCGGTATTTGCCTGCGCGCTTCTTAAATTCTTCAAGATATTCCAAAAACACCGGATTTTCGGGGTTCAAGGAATAAATCGCGCCGAAGAAATCGAGATTTTTCCTTAAGTATAGATAAAAGCACAAGAGAGGCTGCGCGGCGCAGAGTTTTTTTATTTGATTTATTGTGAAGCTGTTCCACGCCGGGCAAAACTTCGCATAGCGGGGCCTTTCAAGCAAAACCGACAGCCATTCGGTCAGGCTTAAATCGCGCCAAGAGGCGATTTTGCGGTTCAAAAACGACTGCAAATACAGTTTTTCCGTCTCGTTCATACTGTGTTTATATGCCCAAATTTTGGCAAATTATTTAAAAAACGGCGCATTTTTTGCCATTTTTTGCGTTTTTTTAAAAATTTTCCGTTTTTGCGAAAAGAATTGGATATATACCATACTATGAAGATTGAAAAAACCAGCCCCAACCCCAATCCCCGCCAAAACGCCGGCACTATTTCATTCGGCATTTCCAGCTACGCCGAAGACTTCGACGAAGACAAAATTTTCGCGCACTTTGTCTGCAACCTAATAAAAAACGAAAAAATCGAAAGCCTCTCGCTTTTAAAATTTCTGTGCGAAAACGCAATTAAAGTCGTGCTTGGCAAAATATGCCTCGACCAGAAAACATTTTTCAAGGAATGGATTGAGGGCGAAAAATCTGCGGAGGAAATAAAAGCCGCAGCCGAAGAGCCCGCCGAGCCGCGCAGCACCATATTCGACCACTACTCGCCCCTGTTTGAAAGCAAGGCGCAAATGTACATTTCGTTTCTGGAATACGCCCGGGAGCGCGTCGTCCCGCAAATCCGCGCAGCCTACGAAATCCCCGAAAAATACAGCTGGACAACCCCGAAAATGCGGAAAATCCAAAAAGTCTTCGGGTTAAAAGCGGCGGAAATAAAATTCTTCGGCTTTCTGATGGTGCTCTCAGACTTTCCGAATTTTTACCGTTATTGGGACGACTCAAGCGAAAAATTAAAGCTCAAAATCATCGAAACGGCTGCGGGCGTCGACGCCGAGACGTACTCGTCAATCCTCTCCGGCGAATCCGCGCTCTTGGACTTCGGGCTGGTTGCCGAGGGCTCTATCGGCGGCTTTGAAACAAACAAAAACGTAGAGCTCTACATTAGGGGCAGCAAAAAATCGTTCACAAATTTCTGCTACAAAAAAGACGCGAACAAAACCACCTACGACTTCGGCTCTTTCGACGCAAGCCCCGTTGAAAAAAGAATTCTGCTTGCCCTGCTGAAATCCGCCGAGCCCTGCAGAATTTTGTTCTGCGGAGCCCCGGGCGCGGGCAAGACGGAATTCGCAAAAGCCCTGGTCAAAGAGGCGGGGGCAAACTTGGTCTTGCCCGTCCAGCCCAAGATAAAATCGGAAAAATACGTCGCGCAAAAGCTTACAAACTACATTGTATGCGACAAAATCGCGGGCAAAGACCCCAAGAATATCGCCCTCTTCGACGAATGCGACGAAGTGCTCTCCGACAACTTCGTCGCGCACAGAATAAATAAAAGCATCATAAACGCGCGCCTCGAAAAAATGGCGGGCAAAAGCATCTGGATTTGCAATTCCGCCAAGGGCATAGACGAGTCCACAAGGCGCAGATTTTCTTTCAGCGTAAATTTCAGCGGGCTTAGCGCGGCGCAAAAGCAGGCCTCGCTCAATGCCGCCCTCGAGCGCGCGAACCTGAAAAACCGCGTCCCCGAAGGCAAAATCATTTCAATCGTGAAAAAATACAACATATCGGCCGCCGACATCGCAAGCTGCGTAAAAACGGCAGCCATAGCCTCCGACGCCGAAACAAAGCCCCAGGAAATCCTCAAGATAATCGAGGCGGCGGCAAAATCCATGGCCTTGTTCGTCCACGGCCAAAAAGACCAGATTGTTGCCAAATACAAAAACGACGACCGCTTCGACATCGGCGCGATAAACTGCGACGCCGACTGCGAAAAGATCCTCGAAACCCTCAAAAAATACAGCGAGGCGCGGGGCAAAAACCAGGCGGACAGCGCAATGAACCTCATATTCAGCGGCGCGCCGGGCTGCGGAAAAACGGAATTTGCAAAATACATCGCCCGCGAGCTCAACATCAAGCCCGTCATAAAAAGGCTTTCGGACGTGCTGAACAAATACGTCGGCGAAAGCGAAAAAAACGCCGCGGCAATGTTTGCCGAAGCCGAACGCGAAGGCGGCCTCCTGATTATCGACGAAGCCGATTCGCTCTTCTCGAGCAGGGAAG
This sequence comes from Opitutales bacterium, assembly GCA_017526045.1. Lineage (GTDB taxonomy): Bacteria > Verrucomicrobiota > Verrucomicrobiia > Opitutales > Intestinicryptomonadaceae > Intestinicryptomonas. Next base: position 620 of record JAFXRX010000270.1, on the reverse strand, counting down.
ACTCGATTTGGCAATGGCAGTCAAACCTGACAAACGAAATACTAATCGGCATGGAAAACTACCGCGGCATTCTCATTTGCACCACAAACTTGATGAAAAAAGTGGACAAGGCCGCCATGCGCAGATTTCAGAAAAAAATAACATTCGGCCCCCTCAAGCCCGAATGCGCCGTCGAGCTGTTCAAAAAATATTTCTTCCCGGACAAAATCCGGCTGCGCGAAGAAACAGTAAAAGAGCTCAACTCTCTCGAGGGGCTAACCCCGGGCGACTTCAAAAATATCGCCCAGCAGCTGATGTTCGACTCCGACGAAAAAACGGAGCAAGAGTGCCTTGAAATGCTGCGCAAGGAGCTGGAGTATAAAAGCGAAAGCTTCGCGAACGAAAGAAGGGTGGGGTTTTTATAAAAAACTTTAAATTTTTGGCAAAAATACCATAGCCCCCATCGGGGCTATTTTTTTGACTCTTTTTTCAAAAACTGCCGTTTTTTGCAAAATTTGCGGTTTCTACAATTAAAAAATAAAATATTTTTTTATTTATTTTTTTGGCAAAACCCGCCAACCAATGCCGCAAGATAGTAATAACAAAATACTTATGTATTTTTTTACCGACGCGCGGCAGTT
>JAFXRX010000269.1 GCA_017526045.1 Opitutales bacterium | reverse complement strand
CCGAAGAGCACGTCCTCCTCGACAGTCAAGGAGAACATCTGGTCGTCGGAATTTTGGAATACAAAGCCGATGAGCGAGCGCACATGCCTTAGATTTTTGCGCTCCACCCTCTCGCCGCAAATTTGCGCGCTGCCTTCCGAAATTTCCGCAAGCCCCGCCAGCGCCTTCAACAGCGTCGATTTTCCCGCCCCGTTTGCGCCCAGAAGCGCGACGCTCTCGCCGCCCGCGACATCGAAGCTCACGCCCTGCAAAGCCCTGCGCCCGCCGGGGTATTCCACGCTTAAATTTTCAATTTTTACCATCTTAAAAAATCCTGAAATTGCCAGTTGAAAACGCGCAAAAAAACGCAGCTTGCCGAAAACGCGGCTAGCGCGAAAATTTCCGCGGCAGTCTCTTTGCTTCTAAAAAAATCCATAGACTTCCTCGCGCAAAAGCCGCGGCAAAGCATCGCCGAATAAATGTTCTCCGCCCTGTCAAGGCTCCGCAAAAAAAGCCGCGCCACAATTTTTGGCCAGTCGGAAAAATGCACGCCCCTGCGGTTTGGCGCGCGCAGGGAATACGCGCTGTTCATGCGCACCGCCTCCTCGAGCATCACTTCCAAATACCGCAAAGTAAGAACGATTTGCAAAACCAAAACGCACGGCACTTTGAACCTGCGCAAGCCCCCCGCGATTGCGTTTACGGGTGTTGTCAAAACCAAAAACAAAACAGAGCCCACGCACAAAACCGCCTTGCAAACCAGCGTAAAGCACGAAACAACCCCGCCGCGCATCTCAATGCCGAATGGCAGATCCACGCGCGACGAGTCGAAAATTACGTTTGAAATTCCCGCGAACAAAACAAACGGCAGCACTATCAAAATCCGCGTGAAAAAAATCCGCGCGGGCGGCCTGACGATAAAAAACAGAACAAAAGGATATATGAAAAACAGAACAACCCTGACATCGTAAACGCCAAACGAAACGGCGCAAACAATGAAAACAAGCGAGGCAAAAATCTTGACCGAAGCCGCGCAATATGCGGGGGACGACGCCGAAAAGCTTTCGAGCTCCCGCATTGACGCTATCGAATTTTTGAGACTTGCCGCACTATCTTTCACTATGCCTTGCCTTCAAAATTCGCGCCGCAAGCACGACGGCCGCCGCCACAATCAAAACGCCGGCAAGCCCCGCAAAAACCGCGCTGAGCGCGCCATCGCCCATGCTTGCAATTGCGTAGTCCGCAAACACTGAAAGCTTAGCCTGCGCCTTTTCCAGAAATTCGTAAACCGCGCCGCTTGCCGAAAGCTCCTCCTTGCCGGTTGCCTTGAAAATAGACCATTCCAGCCCGTCGGGATTTTCCGAAGCCAAGAGCGAAAGCGCGCCCGCAATCGCAAACGAGGCGAGCAGCAAATACCCGCAAACCAATTTCAAAGGCGCGCTCTGCGCCGCGTTTTGCCCCGCAAAAAGCTCGGGGCGGGCCGACTTCAAAAATACAATCAGCATGCCCGTCAGCACGCCTTCCACAGCCCCGATTGCAAGGTGTATCGGCTGCATGAGCCCCGCGAAAACCTTAAACGGCAGCTCCGTGATGCCCGAGCACAAAGTCTCCAAAACCACGCAGAAGGCGCCGAGCTGCAGGCCGACAATCCCCGCCAAAATCGACGCCGCAAAAATTCTGCCGTTGCTTGAATAGTCTTTTGCTATCGGCTTAAAGACAAGCGGGTAGGCGATGAAGCACGACCAAAAGCCCATGTTGAAAACGTTGCAGCCGTACGCCAGCAGCCCGCCGTCGGCAAAAAAGAGAGCCTGTATTATCAATACCGCGCTAAGCACCAAGAACGCGGGGTAAGAGCCCAGCAAAGCCGCGAGCATCACCCCGCCTGCGATGTGCCCGCTCGACCCCGTCCCGGGTATTGTAAAATTTATCATCTGCATTGCGAAGACGAACGCGCCCATCACGCCCATGAGCGGAATTTTAGAATTGTCGAAGTTCTTGCGGACGTTGCGCGCGCTTATGCCGATTAAAACCGCGCTCGTTGCAAGCATCGCGCCCCCGACCGCCGGGGACACCAAAGCGTCTGCCATGTGCATAGTTTATCTCCTCTTTTATATAAGATTGTTGAAATGATTTCTTGCGCGTTTCTACAATAAAAAAAATTTTTGCGCAAGAATTTTTATATTCCGCACATCTCAAACATGCGCCTGTAAAACGCCGCCTTTTCTTCAAGCGGCATCGGGTAGGCGCGCGACGAGGAGGGCATTCTAAAGAGCCTGAAAGATTTGCCGTGCGCCTCAAATTGCGCAAATTCGCCGAGCTTCGGGGCGACGGCGTTCACTGATTTTAAAACTGTCTCGAGAGCCTTTTGCCCCGTCGCGGCAACGGCAATGCAGCTTGGGATTTTTTTGAGGACTTCCAAAATGTCGAGCGGCTCGACAATATGCAAATGCGCGTCGCTTGCGTTGTTTTTTAGGCGCGAGACGACTTTTGCGCTGTCGGCGACCCCGATTTTTTTCTCGCTCAAAAATTTTTTAATTTGAGCCTCCCTGAATTTGCGCGCCTCCAAGTCCGCAAAAAAATTCCTGTCGCCAAAGAAGGCAAGCCCGAAAATCCGCCACATGTCGTTTTGCCAGTTGGGGTAGTAAAAATTCATCGACCACCTCTCGACTTTCGGCGGGAAAGAGCCGAGCATCAAGAACCTCGCGCCGCGCGGCAGGAAGGGACTGAGCAAATGCGCCTCCGTCATATGGGCAAAAATTCGGCGTTCGGGAAAAGTTTTGCCGCGTATTTTTTTACGTATTCGCGCGTCTCGGCGCTCAGGCGGGCGTCCTCTTTTGGGAAGTCGTTATAGACGATTTTTGCGACGTCCACCCCGCGGTTTTTGCAAACTTCAAGGCTCAAAAGCGCGTGGTTTATGGAGCCCAGCTTCGCGCTGACAACCAGAATTAGCGGCAGCTTTTCGCGCAAGATGTAGTCTATAGTCAAAAAGTTTTCGAGAACGGGAACCATCAGCCCGCCCGCGCCCTCGATGAAAACGACGTCGTATTTTTGCGCGAGAATTTTCGTGGCGCGCGCGATTTTATCCAAATTTATTTCGACGTTTTCCATGCGCGAGGCGAGGTGAGCCGAGGCGGGGAACTTGAAGACGTACGGGCAAGTCGTGCCGTCCTCGTCCTCCTTGAAAAGCCCGACGCCCATCGCCTTGCGGTGCGCGATAATGTCCTCGGAAATTCCCTCGCAGCCCGTCTGCACGAACTTCTGCGTTATCGCTTTTTTGCCGCGCTCAAGCTCGCGCCGCGCCAAGACGCCCGTTGCGTAAGTCTTGCCGCAGGAAGTGTCGATGCCGCTTACAAAATAAACCTCCATATCCTACCCTTCCAAGCCCTTGTATTTTGCGACGAAATACGCGGGGCGGTACGTCAGCGAAACCCCGCCTGCGTCGGAGAAGAAATCGGTGTACTGGCGCGAGAACGCCTTCATTTTCGAGGGCGTCCAAAACTCCGCGAAAGTCCCCGTAACGCCCGTGTCGCGCAAGTGCCGCAGCACGTCGGCGGGCTTTTTGAAATTGAGCTTGATAGTCTCCGCCTCCGCGCACAAAAGCTCGAAGCCTGCGCGCTTTATCATCGCCTCTATCCCCACAATCCCGACATAATTCAGCCCCTTGCCCGTCAGCGCGCGGATTTCGCGGAAGTTGTCGGGCAGAAATGTCGAAAACGCCATGACCGCGTTTTTAGAGGAAATTTTTGCGAGGCGCTCGATGAAGTCTCCGAGAGAATCGAACCACTGGAAGCACGAGGACGACACAATCAAATCCATATTCGCGGGCAGCTCCTGGATTTGCGCATCTCCCGCGATGAACGTCGGCGGCGTCTCAAAAATTCCGCGCACGTAGTCGATGCTGCGCGCGCTCAAGTCGTTGAGATACCAGTGCGCGTTCTTGATTTCGGAGGCGAGAATTTCCGTCAAAAAGCCCGTCCCCACCCCGATTTCCAAAACCGATTTCACTTCGCCTGCGTTTACGCGCTTCAGCGTAAGATGCGCAAGCCTCTCCGCGATTCGCTTTTGCACGCGCGCGGATTTTTCGTAAATTGCGAAAGACTTTTCAAAGCTCTTGCCGACCTCGCGCGCATCCGCGAAAAGCTTTTCGATGCCGCATTGGAAAAGCGAGAGCGGGAAGTGCTCGCCCGCCACGACTTCGAGCTTGTCGCCCCAAACGTTTTTAAGGTTTGCAAGCGGAAAAATTTTGTCGTTTTTGGCGGCGATTGCCCTCGTCCAGTTTTCGGGGCTCGCGCGGAACGCGCCGAATTTTTCGCCGAGATTTTGAAGCTCCGCCTTCTCCTCCTTGACGGAGCGCGCGGCAAGCAAATTCTTGCACGCCTTGAAGTTCGCGGCCCCGAATACGCGCAGCAAAAATTTTTCGCGCGAGCTTTCGGAAAAGTTTGCCGCAGTCCCCTCGAAAATCCCGCGCGGGATTCCCAAGCTGTCGTGCACGGGGCTTGTCGAGCCGCAAATGGCAATGCGCGTGCGCGCCTGCGGCAGCCTGTCTTTCATGAAATCGGCAACCCACACGCCGAACGACCACGCGGCAACGTCAACGCGCGAATACTCGAAAAACTCCTGCGGCACGTCCGCTTCCAAGCCGGAGTAGTCGTAAAACATCGCAACGTCCGACTCCCCGAAGCCGAAGGGCTTAAGCAGATTTTCGTCGCAGGCAAAGCCGCCGAAAAAGATAATCAAATTCGGCGAATTTTCCTTTTTTATCCAAGAAATTTTCATTGTGAATTAAAGATATTGTTAAAACTCTGCGCGCAAAAATCAACATCGCATTCCGAAAGCGCGGCGGAAAGCGAAAACCTTATCCGCGCCGAATTTTTTGCGACTGTCGGATAGCGCACTGCCGATGCCATGACGCCGCATTGCGCCAAAGCTTTTGCGATTTCCACGCACTTTGCAGCGTCCCCGACGACGGCGGGGACAATCTGGCTCCCGCCCAAAACCTGCGCGCTTTTTATCGAATTTCTAAACCGCGCCGCAATCGAGCCCAAATGCCGCCTTTCAAAATCCATTTTGCGCATTTTGCGGAAAGAAAAGAGCGTCCACAAAACGTTCAAAGGCGGCATAGCTGTCGTAAAAATCAAGGAGCGCGAGCGGTTCACAAGCATTTCCCGCGCCTCTTCGGAGCACGCCACAAACGCGCCCTCGCTTGCAAGCGCCTTGCCGAGCGTGCACATGATAAAATCGACGTCCGCCGCAAGCCCGAGAGCCGCGCACCTTCCAAGCCCGCCCTCGCCGAAAACGCCGAAGCCGTGAGCCTCGTCGACATACAGCATCGCCCCGAAATTGTTTTTGATTTCGACAAGCTCCTTGAGCGGGGCGAAGTCGCCGTCCATGCTGAAAACGCTTTCTGTTATTATGAACGCGCGGCGGAAGTGCGGGCGGTTTTTTTCAAGCAGCGATTTTAAATGATCCATGTCGTTGTGCGCGAACCTCAGCCACTTTGCGCCGCTTAATTTCAGGCAGTCGATGAGGCTTGCGTGCGCGAGCTTGTCCGCCAAAATCAAGTCGCCCTCGCCGCATAGCGCGGGAATAATGCCCGTGTTTGCATGGTAGCCGCTGTTGAAAAGAAGGCAGCTTTTATTAAACGCCGCGGAAAATTCCGCCTCCGCCTCTTCGAACGCCTTCGAAGAGCCCACGAGCAGCCGCGACGACGTCGAGCCCATCAAAAATTCGCCGCTCTTTGCGCACTCCCGCAAAAATTCCTCCTGAAAGTCGAGGCGCGAGGCGATGCCCAAATAGTCGTTTGAGGAAAAATTCAAATAGCTTTTCCGCCCGTCAAAAACTTTTGCGCCCGCAACCCTGAAAGTTTTTAAGCTGCGGTAAAGACCCTGTTTTTTTATGGCGTCAATTTCCTCGAACATTTTTTTTCTTTAAAACTTCCTTTAGCGCGCACGTTAATTTTTGCAGCTGCGCCTCCTCTATCACAAATGGCGGCATCAGATACACAAGCCTGCCAAACGGCCTTACCCACACGCCCCTTGACACAAATTCCCGCTGCATTTGCCGAACGTCGACGGGCTCTTTCATTTCCACAACGCCAATCGCGCCAAGCACCCTGACATCGGCGACGCACTCAATGCCGCGCGCCTCTTCGAGATTTTCCTTGAAGAATTTTTCAATCCGCAAAACATTGCCCAAATAGCCCTCCTCGCAGGCGAGCTCCAAGCTTGCGTTTGCGGCGGCGCAGGCGAGCGGGTTTGCCATAAAAGTCGGCCCGTGCATGAACACGCCCGCCTCGCCTTCGGAGATTGTCATTGCCACATCCCTGCTTGCAAGGGTCGCGGCAAAGCTCAAATACCCGCCCGTAATCGCCTTGCCAAGACACATTATGTCGGGGGAGATTTCGGCGTGCTCGCATGCAAACATTTTGCCCGTCCTGCCAAAGCCCGTCGCGATTTCGTCGCAAATTAAAAGTATTTTGTATTCGTCGCACAATTTGCGCGCACCCCTCAAAAATTCGGGGTGGTAAAAGCGCATCGCCCCCGCGCCCTGGACAATCGGCTCCAAAATAAGAGCCGCGATTTCCCCGCCCCGCCTCTCGAATGTTTCGCGCAGTTCGTCGAGGTCGGACGCATCCCAGGCGCCGCCGAACGGGACGCGCGGAGAGTGCGTGAAAATCTGCGGCGCAAGAGCCCCCGCAAAAATTTTGTGCATGCCCGTAATTGGGTCGCAAACCGACATCGCGTTCCATGTGTCGCCGTGGTAGCCGAGCCGAATTGTGGCAAACTTCGTCTTTGCGTGCTCTCCGCGCGAGTTCCAATATTGCAGAGCCATTTTCATCGCGACTTCGACGCTTACAGAACCCGAGTCGCAAAAGAAGACGTGCCGCAAATTTTGCGGAGCCATTTGCAAAAGCTTTTGCGCAAGGCTTACGGCTGGCTCGTGCGTAAGCCCCCCGAACATTACATGGCTCATTTTTTTTAGCTGGGCGGAAATTGCGGCGTTTATGCGCGGGTTGTTGTAGCCGTGCACGACAGCCCACCAAGACGACATTCCATCGACAAGCTCCCGCCCGTCCGCAAGGCGTATGACGGAGCCCTCGGCGGAATCGACGGCGCAGGCTTCCAGCGGATGCAGCGCGGAAGTGTAGGGGTGCCAAATGTGCTCCCTGTCAAATTTGAGAAGTTCGTTCAAAGTCATAGCCGAGTTCCCCAAACATCGCGAAGTCGTCGGAGACTTTCGCGCCGACAGTCGTAAGCATATCGCCGACAATCGCCGCGCTTACGCCGCTTTTTAGAAGCGACTTTTGCAAGTCCCCCACCAAAATTCTGCCGCCCGCAAAGCGTATGTGCGCTGCCGGATTTATAAGTCTGAACATCGCAAACGCCCGCAAAATTTCGTCGTTTGAAAGCCTTTTTGAATTTTCGAGCGGCGTGCCCTTTATCGGGTTTAAAATATTTACGGGAATAGACATCGAACCGACTTCGCGCAGGGCGATTGCAAGCTCGACGCGCTGCTCGAAAGTCTCGCCCATGCCGATAATCCCGCCCGAGCAAATTTGAAGCCCGACTTCCCTCGCCCAATTTATGGTGCGGATTTTGTCTTGAATTGTGTGTGTCGAGCAAAGCTTGGGGAAAAACGAAGGCGCGGTTTCGAGGTTGCAGTGGTAGCGCGTCATGCCCGCCTCAAACAGCTTTTGAAGCTGCGGCTTTGTAAGAAGCCCCAAAGAGCCGCAAAGCTTCAAGCCCGTTTGCGCGCGCATTTTTTTGAAGGCGCATGCGACCGCCTCGACGTCGGCGTCCGTAAGCGTTCTGCCAGAAGTAACAATGCTAAACCTCTCGATTTTCGCCTCGTCCGAAGCCTTCGCCGCAGCCAAAAGCGCGCCCGAAGACATCAGCGGATAGACTTCCGCGGAGGTTTTGCTGTGCGCGGACTGGGCGCACCACTTGCAGTTTTCGGGGCATCTGCCCGAGCGCGCGTTTACAATCGAGCAAGTCTCGATTTTGTTGCCGAAAAAATGCCCGCGCACGGCGTCGGCGGCGCGGCAAAGCTCGGCGGTATCCGCGCGGCTTGCAAAATCCAAAGCCCCGCCTAAATCGAGCCTGAGCCCGCTTATTATGTCCGCTGCCAAATCCATATTAAAAATACGCCAAAACATAGCAATATAAAGGGCGGCATTTTACAAGCAAAAAAGCTTGCGCCGCCCCGGGCAAAAGCCCCAAAAAAAATTTCTATTTTGCTTGATAAATTTTACAAAAGCCGCAATCTCATAAAACAATTTAAGGCGCGATACAAAAAAGATGTCGATGGTTTTTAATTCATGCAAAAGCTTCGCGCCGACGCAAAACGCAAAACGCAATTTTTTTAAAACAATACAAGATGAAAATCGTAAAAGAATCCTGGCCGATTCTAATAGTATCAAACCAATTCGACACCCGCAACGACGAGAGCTTCCGCCTGCGCGAATTAACCCACGAGCTCGAGGAGGAGCACGAATGCAAAATCGTCCCCTGCCTTTCGTATGAAGACGCCATAGAGCTTTTGCTGCGGCGCACCGACTTCGGCGCGGTCGTCATCGACTGGGACATAAACCGCACCAACCCCGACGCCAAGCACAGCCCCGCCTCGGTTCTGAGCGCGATACGCAAGCGCAACCTCAAAATACCCGTGTTTTTGCTGACCGACTGGCTCGAGGCAAGCGACATCCCGCTGGAAGTCATAAACCAGCTGACGGGCTGCCTCTGGAAAACTTCCGACACAATCGAATTTTTGGCGGGCAGAATTGAAAGGCATCTGATAAAGTACGTCAAGGGGCTCTACCCTCCGTTTTTCGGCAAGCTCATCGACTATTCCGAAGAGTACAAATACGCGTGGCACACGCCCGGGCACATGGGCGGCACGGGCTTTTTGCGCAACCCCTCGGGCGTTGCTCTCTTCAAATTTTTCGGCGAAAATATTTTCAGGAGCGACCTTTCGATTTCCGCGCCGGAGCTCGGCTCGCTGCTCGAGCATAGCGGCGTGATTGGAGACGCCGAAAAAAATTCCGCGCGGGTTTTTGGGGCGGACTTGACCTATTACGTGCTAAACGGCACCTCCAACGTAAACCAGATAATCTGGCGCAGCGTCGCGCTGCCAGACGACATTGTCTTTGTCGACCGCAACTGCCACAAGTCGCTCAACTACTCGATTGTAAACACCGACACTTTCCCGATTTACATGAAGCCGCGGCGCAACCGCTGGGGGATTATGGGGCCCGTGCGCCTTTCGGAGCTGACTGAAAAGGCAATACGCCAAAAGATAAAAAAGCGCGAAATAATCCCCGAATTGCCCCGCGACAAAAAGCTCAAAATCGCGGCCCTTACAAACTCGACCTACGACGGGGTCTGCTACAACGTAAAAATTTTAAAGCGCGCGCTCGAAGAAGTCGCCGAAAACATACACTTCGACGAAGCCTGGTACGCCTACGCAAAATTCTACCCGATTTACGACGGATTTTTCGGAATGTCCGCCGACGAGGGCGAGTCGGAAAAGACCCCGCCGATATACGTGGCGCAGTCGACCCACAAGCTGCTTACGGCGTTCTCGCAGGCGTCGATGCTGCACGTCAAAAACGGCGGCTCAAAAAAAGTCTGCCCCCACGAGCTCAACGAAGCCTACATGATGCACGCCTCGACATCTCCGCAGTACAACATGATAGCCTCGCTCGACGTCGCAACAAGAATGATGGAAGACAGCGGCGAAAGCATGTGGAAAGACGTAATCATGATGGCGGTGGGGCTTAGAAAAACCGCCGCGAAAATTTCGCGCGAGCTCAAAGCGCGCAACCCCAACGACTGGTTCTTTGAAATCTGGCAGCCGCGCAAGGTAAAAGTCGGCGGCGAAATCATGGACTTCGAAGACGCGCCGACTGCCTACCTTGCCTCGACCCAAAGCGCGTGGATTTTAAATTCTTCGGACGACTGGCACGGCTTCGACGGCATCGAGGAAAACTACGCGATGCTCGACCCGATAAAGCTTACGTTCATAACGCCCGGGATAAACCCCGACGGCTCGATGGCGGAAACCGGCATTCCCGCCGAGGTTGTAACAAACTATTTGCAGGGCGAGGGGATTGTCTGCGAAAAGACCGACTACTATTCGTTCCTGCTTTTAAATTCGCTTGGCACAAACCGCGCAAAGCAGGAGACGCTGCTCTCGGCGCTTTTGCACTTCAAAAATTTGTACGACACCAACGCGCCGATGGAGGAGGCCATGCCGCACTTCACCCAAAAATACCCGAAATACATGGGCGTCGGGCTACGCGACCACTGCCAACAAATCCACGAATTCATAAAGGAGCGCGAAATTCTGCGGCTTATGCACGAATCTTTCGACGCCATGCCCGACCAGGCCATGAAGCCCTCCGAGGCGTACAGAAATCTCGTCGGCAAAAACGTCGAGTTTGTCGAATTAAAAGACCTGTTTGGGCGCATACCCGCCGTAATGATAGTCCCCTACCCGCCGGGCATTCCGATGCTCATGGGAGGGGAAATAGTGAACAAAAAATCGCGTGCGGTTTTCGAATACCTCAAGGCGCGCGAGGCGTTCGAAAACAAATTCTGCGGATACGCAAGCGAAATCCACGGCATCGAAAAGACGGAGCGCGGCGGCAAAATCCGCTTCGAACTCATGTGCGTAAAAAAGTAGCCCGCAATTCGTTTTACTTGTAAAACAAAAAAAGTTGATTTTTGGCTTTACAAGGAAAGGCGGATAGAGGATATTTCTTTATATAAAATTATAACACCGCAAAAGCCATGAAACTTATAAAAAACATTTGCGCAATCGCGCTTGCACTGTGCCTCGCCCTGCCCTGCGCCTACGCCCAGCGCAGCAAGACGTCGAACGCCGACATTAAAAGCAGGCTTTCAGAAGGCATAACAAAGTCCGACAACGGCGACTTTTTTATCGAGATAAAACTAAGAGCCGCAAAAGCCGCCGTCGAATCGGCAAAAGACATTCCCTCGCCGCTTTTGATGCTGCTGCTTTACGTCGACCCGAAAATGGACTTTGACAAGTTCAACAAAATCATGGTCAAGGAAACGGGCGGCAAAGAGACGCGCTACGTCGCCGACATTTTAAACGCCGCCGACAAATACCTTGCCACAAACAATATGCAGCTTAAAAAAATCAAGTTTAGCGCAAACAACGCAAGGCTTAAAATCGACCAGGGGCTGCCGCTTTTCATATCGCTGCACGAGTCTTCGGACTTCGGCAAAATTCTCGCGCGCTCGGAGCTGCGCAAGCAGAACGAGGACATCAAGGAATGGAAAAAGAGCCTTGCAAAGACGCAGCTTAAAACGTTGAGCGCGAGCAAAAATTACATAACATTCGGGCTTTTGGTCGGCTACAATAAAATCACGTCCGAATTCGCCATTCTTCTGGACGGAAAGCCCCACTGGTTTACGGAGGCGGAATTAAAGAAAGTCGTAAGCGACTGCCACGAACTGAGGCTTTGACAAAAGCTTTTGGAAATCTTCATTGCAAAAAAAAGGAAAGGCGTTTGCCTTTCCTTTTTTGTATCGCCCAAATCTTACTTGCGGCGGCGGGATGCCACAAACGCAAGAGCAATAGCCCCGAACAACGCCGCGTATGTGCTCGGTTCCGGAATGGCAGCGACGTTCATAACCATGGAGTAGATTTTGTTCGCGTTGTCGTAAGAGACGACAAACGAGACATTGTCGCCATAGTTGTATTCCTGCCCGTATTCAATAGCCGTTTCAACGCCGCCGTTAAAGTCGTCGAGGTAGGAAAAGTCTATGGTTTTGTCCTCGTGGTAATTCCTTTCCATCGCCATAAACGAGACAAAATATTCGCCGCTCAGCGCGGAAAAATCAATGCGGGAAAAATCTATTAGAGACGAAAAATTCGCCGCAATTTCTATTTCGTTTCCCGAGTAGATAAACGCATTGTCCTTCAAATTGCTCGCAGAGCCGCCTATTAGCAAGTTTGGCGTGTCAAGGTTGAACCTAAACGTTGTCCGGGGGTCGGCAAGAGAATATATTTTTATTTTATTGACGACCGCAAACGAATGGGCGACAGCCGCGCGAAAATTTCCCGATTCGTCTTCCGCCCCGAAAACAAAATTGCCCGGCCGGCTGGTGCCGGCGACGTCTATGTTGTTGCCGCTCAATGTTCCGCCCGCGAAGGAGAAATTAACCGGCAAAGACGCGTTTTGCGTCAAATTGACGCTGCCGCCGCTTTCAATCAAAACGCCCGCATCCGCGCCTGCATTGTCGTGCGTAAAGCCAGTGGCGTTAAGCGTGCCGCCGTCCTTGACAACGAGAGTCGCGCCATCGGGCGCCGTGGTTGAAGGCTTGAAAAAAACCGCGTTTATGTTAACCTCAGTGTCAATATAAATGTTGTTGTAAAGATTTACAGCCGCATTTATGTCTGTTGTGTTTGTAGGTCCCACTCCCTCTTCGACGGGATTGTTCCAGTTTGCGGAATCGCCCCAATACGCGCCTTCGATTGCGGCGGAAGAAGTATTGTTTGAATACCAAACAGTCTCCGCGCCGAAAGAAATCGCCGCGGCGAATAAAGTTGATAATGTAAGTATTTTTTTCATAGCAACTTATACAATAATCCTGCTTTTTGAAATGTCAAGCATCTTTTTTTTATATTTCAAAACCAGCCCGAAAAGCGCGCCCGCATTCCGCCATGTAAAAAAAAGAATAGAAAAACAAAAAATTTAGTGCTACATTGTTTGAAATATTTTTTATGGAAAAAGCCGCCGCAGATTTCTTCGCCCGCAAAAACGTCCTGTTTGCCGACACGACAGCCGACACAATCTCGGTGTGCATAATGCAAGAGGCAAAGCAAAAAGTTTTGCTTTCCGCGCAGGGCGGCGCGCTCGAAAACGTCTTTTTTCTGATAAACAAGGCTCTGCAAGAGGCAAATCTTGGCGCGGAAAATCTCGACGCCGCTGGTTTCTGCCGCGGAGTGGGCTCGATTTTGGGCATACGCGCAGTCTCCGCCGCGCTTGCGACGTTCCGCGCGGCAAATCCAAAACTTCAAATTTTCGTCTGGGACTTGCTCGAAGTTTACGCGCAAATGCTTTTAAAAAGGGGCGAAAAAGACTTCGCCATCATCTGCCCATCGCGCAAAAATTTTGCAAACGCCTGCTTTGCAAACGGCGGCGAATTTTCCGCAAAAGAAATTCCGACTTCGGAAATCCCCGCGATAACCTTGCCGATTTTCTTTGTCAGCCAGCGCAAATTGCCCGACAAAAATTTTGAGAATTTGCCGCAGCTTAGCTTTGACGCGGGGCAAATCGCGCAATTTTTAACCTTAAACCCGCAGCATGCGCAGGTTTGCGCAGCCTCGGAAATTCCGGAGGCCGCGACGCTAGCCAAGCGCGAATACGCAAAATGGAATTCAGCAGCACACAGTTGAGGGCGTCGGTGCAAATCGACCTCTACGCGCTCGAGCGCAACCTCGGCAGAATAAAAAGCTTCCTGCCCTCCTCGCGCAGCTACATCGCCCTCGTTGCCGCCGACGCGTTCGGCATAGGGCTCGAAGCGGCGGTTGCGCGCCTGATGCTCAGCGGCGCGGACGCCTTCGCCGTCACGAATTTGGCGGAGGCTCTAAGGGTGCGCAGCGTCGGCGCGGGCTGGCCGGTAATCGTTTTGAGCGCGACAATCCCGGGCGAAGAGCGGCAGTTCATTTCAAACGGCATCACCCCCACAATCGCAAGCCTCGAAGAGGCAAAACGCTTTGCATGCGCGGCAAAAGAGCTTGGCGTGGCGGCGCCCGTTCACATAAAACTCCCCTGCGAAAAATCGGGCATTTCAATTCCCGGCGCGACGGAGGCGGAAAAAATTCTGGACTTCGCCCTTTCGTGCGAAAGCCTGAATTTGGAGGCGTTCTGCGTCGCGGGCACGGGCACGGGCGCGCCCGAAATTCCCGAAACTCCCGACGCGGGCTTCCTGGAAAAGGCCGCGCAAAAAATCAAGGCGGCGGGCAAAAAAATCTACGTCCACCACAGCGACATTTTCGACCCGCAAACTCTGCCGCCGGAATTCGGCTCGAGCCTGCGCGCGGGGCTTGTTTTGTTCGGCATCCGCCCCGAAAAAAATTCGATGCTAGCGGAGTTCAGACCGGAGCAAGTGCTTTCTTTCAAGGCTGCAATCGCGCATATAAAAGACCTTCCCAAAGGCGCGTACATCGGCTATTCGCACACCTACCGCCTCGAAGAGAACTCGAAAATCGCGCTCATTTCGGCGGGATACGGCGACGGGCTCGCCCGCAGCCTGGGCGGAAAGGCAAACGTGATTGTCCGCGACACTCTCCTGCCGATAGTGGGAATTGTTTCGATGGACCAGGCGGCGATAAACGCCTCGAAGCTGCCAAACATCGGGCTTTCCGACGAAGTGGTAATCATAGGCTCGTCGCCCTCGCACGCGCTGACAATCGAGGACTACTGCAAGACGATAAACATAACGCCCGCGGAGGCCTTGACCGCGATAACGCAGCGCGTCGTGCGCTTCTACTCGGCGGGCACAATCAAGTAGATTTTATCCGGCAATGTCGGTGTTCGCCGCAATCCACGACATCATTTTTTCGAGCAATTCCCGCGCGCCCTCTACTTCCGCGCCCAATTCCGCAGCGGGGGTGTTCAGAATTTTTTTGAGCAAGGAAAACTCCTGCGCGTTCAGGCTGGCGGCAAAATCCTCCTTTATCGGATAGCCCTCGCCGCGCGCGAAAACGTACATAAATTTTACGCGCACGCACGCGGAATTTGCGCCGGAATTTATCGCGGCAAACGCCGCCTGCAGCAGCGCGTGCATTTCAGCAAACCTCTCCAAATACGCCGCGTTTTTCAGCGCGCATTTCGCGATTTCCGAAGCGTCGGAAAACGCGCCGTAGTCCTCGGCAATCCGCGGATGCGAGGCGATATTTTCAAAGTCCCTCAAAAAATACATGCCGCCTGTCTTCGACTTTTCCGCCTCCGCGCTTATCGCGTCGAAGAAGTCGGGCAGCTGGACGGTTTTCTTTTGCGAGACCCTTTTGTACAGCCTGCAAAGCCCGAGCTCGGCGGAAAACACCGCGAACAAAACGCCGCTTTCGCCGCGCAAAGCTTTGTCGAGAACTATGCCTGTTATGCGTTCGAGCAATTTATTTTTTGAAGTTGAAAACGGGCTTTCTGAAAGACGATTTTATGACGCCCAGTGCAACAGCCTCCGCGGCGCGCATTTTTTTCGCGTCCTCGGGGGCGATGTCGTCGACTCCCGCAAGGTGCAGCATTCCGTGCGCGATGTAAAGGCAGAGCTCCTCGTCGGGCGTGTTGCCGTACTGCGCGCATTTTTCGAGGGCGCGCTCCGCGCTTACGCAGATTTCGCCCGCAAAGCCCACCTCTCCGCCGCTTTCAAAAGTTATGACGTCGGTCTTGGAGGGGTTGTCCAAAAAGTCGGAATGGATTTTCGCAAGGGCAGCGTCGTCCATGACGGCGATTGAAAGCAGGCCCTCGGGCGCGCGCAAATTTTTCGGCATGCGCTCGTCTAGGACGCGGACGAGACTCGAGACTCGCCGCGGGCTGAAATCGGCGATTTTGCTCATGTTGCAAGCCTGGACAATGCGCTTTTTCAAAACATGTCCTCCACCCTTTTGCGCGAGGCAACCACGTCCTCCGCGCTTACGCGGCCGTTTAGCTCGAGCGTGAAAATCTGGCTCGACTTGTCGAAGAATTTTTTTGCGAAATCAAAGTCGATTGCGCCCTTGCCGATGGCAAGATGGTCGCGCGCGGAGGCGTCGCAGTCGTGCAAATGCCACCAGCAGGCGCCGCGGCTCGCCTCTTCGATAAACTTGCAAAAATCGACGACGCCCTTGCAAGACTTCACCATGACGTGCCCAATGTCTATCCACGGGCGCGCGCTCGAAAGCTTTTCGGCGCAGCCCTGCGTGAAGGCGGCAAACTTCGTGTCAAACGGCAGCTCGCAGTAGCCGTCCCGGTTTTCTATGCCCAAAAGGACGCCCGCCTTTTTGAAATCTTCGTCGACCAATTTCAGGTTTTCAAAAATCCTCCCGTGGAATTTTTCCGCCTTCTTCTCCGCGCCCGCGGCAAATTTTTCGACTTTTTTGAGGTAGCGCGACTGCAGCTCTTCAAATTCTCGGCGCAGTTTTTCGGCGTTTTCGGATCCGCCTTCGCCCTCCCCCGCCGCCTCGCGCGCGGCGATCGTTTTGGCGTACTCGCGCTCGAGCGCGGTTTTCGGGTTTACAAAGAAATAGCTTAGCGCGCCCGCGTGCGAGACCACCCTGCCCGCCCCGACCTGCACCGCGAACGCGAGCGTCGCAAGCGTGTGCCTTCTCCACTGCGCAGACTCCGCCTTGGACGAAGTCGCGGGGGAGTACAAATTCGGCGCGGGGGGGGTTGCGAAAGGCGGCACAGGGCAAAAATTGTGCAGCGACGAAATTTTTACGACGCCCTCGCCAACCGCCTTCAAAATGCCCTCGACCAAATTCATGGTCGTGTTGTGCCCGAGCTCCGCATATTCAAACCCGAGCTCGGCGCACTTGCACATCATCTCGTACCCGTCGGAGCAGCTCCGGCGGAAATAGCTTGTGGAAAGCGCGATTATCGGTTTTTCTGGCATATTTCAAAATATCTTGGCAAAAGGCGCGGGCGCGTCAAACGCAAAATCCCGTCAGCCCCAAAGCCGCAAAATAAATTATAATAAATCATAGCAAAAAACCGCGGGCAAAAAAATTCCGCAAGATGCGCGGGCTACCTGCCGCAGGCGGAGATGACAATTACGTTTATGTCCGCGGGCGACACCCCCGAAATTCTCGACGCCTGCCCCACTGTCGCGGGGCGGAATTTCGCAAGCTTTTGCGCCGCCTCGGCTCTCAGGCCCTTGAGCTTCAAATAGTCCGTATTTTCGGGGATTTTCAGCGTTTCGAGCTTGTCCATGCGCGCGATTTGCTTCAAGTCCCTGTCCAGATACCCGCGGTAAATTACGCGGTACAAAATCTCCGCGCGCGCCTCGGCGGAGAGGCTTTGGAATTCCCTCGAAAGATTTTTCGCGTATTCCGCGCCTTCGCGCTTCAGCGCCGCGCCCTCTTTGGAGTTTTCCAAAACGCCGCTCCAATATTCGACATTTTCTATCTTTTTTTCGATATTCGCCGCCCTCTCCGCGCCCAGAAGCCCGTACTTTTTGGCGTGGGCAAAAAGCCTGATTTCCGCGCTTGAGTGGTTTAGGAGCAGGCGGTATTCCGCGCGGCTTGTGAACATTCTGTAGGGCTCGGACGTGCCCTTTGTCACGAGGTCGTCAATTAATACGCCGATGTAGCTTTCGTGGCGGCGCAAGACAAGAGGCTCGAGCCCCAAGACCTTGCTTGCGGCGTTTATCCCCGCAACAAGCCCCTGCCCCGCCGCCTCCTCGTAGCCGCTCGTGCCGTTAATCTGCCCCGCGCAAAAAAGCCCCTCCACAATGCGCGACTCCAGCGTGGCTTTCAGCTGCGTGGGCGGGGCGTAGTCGTATTCTACCGCGTACGCCGGGCGGGTAATCCGCGCGTTTTCAAGCCCGGGAATGGTCTTTAAAATCTGCATCTGCACGTCCAGCGGCATCGAGGTCGAAAGCCCGTTGATGTACCACTCGTCCGTAAACCTGCCCTCGGGCTCCAAAAAGAGCCTGTGCCCCTCCTTGTCGGCAAAGCGCACAACCTTGTCCTCGATGCTCGGGCAGTAGCGCGGGCCGACGCCCTCGATTTTTCCGCCGTACATTGCCGACTTTTTCAAATTCGCCTTGATTACCGCGGCGGTTTCGGGGTTCGTGTACGTCTCGTAGCAGGCCGCCTGGTTTTGCCCGAAGCCCTCGAAGTTCGCCCACCTTAAATGTTCCACGTGGAACATTCCGCCGGGGCGGGTGTCGTAAAATGCGAACAAAGTCGGATTTTCGTCGCCCGGCTGCGGGGCGCACTTTGAAAAGTCTATGGAAGACGCCAAAACGCGCGCGGGCGTCCCCGTTTTGAGCCTTCCAAGCTCTATCCCGCACTCGATAAGGCTTGCGGAAAGCCTGTTTGCGGCGAAGTCCCCCATCCTGCCGCCGGGCGCCGTGTTGTGCCCGACGTGCAATAGCCCCTTCAAAAACGTGCCCGTTGTCAAAATCAGAGCCTCGCCATAGAAATTTACGCCCAAATTCGTGCCTACCCCGCGGATTTTTCCGCCCTCAACTATTACGGACACGACTTCCGCCTGGAAAATATCCAGATTTTGCTGCCTTTCCAGGACGTTTTTCATCCTGAACTGGTACGCCTTTTTGTCGCACTGCGCGCGGGGAGCCTGCACCGCGGGGCCCTTTGAGGCGTTCAAAACGCGGAACTGTATGCCGGTTGCGTCGGCGTTTAAAGCCATTTCGCCGCCGAGCGCGTCGATTTCGCGCACAATATGCCCCTTTGCAAGCCCGCCGATTGCGGGGTTGCAGCTCATCTGCGCGATTGTGTCGAGGTTGCCCGTCAAAAGCAGCGTGGGCACGCCCATTCTCGCCGAGGCCAAAGCCGCCTCGACGCCCGCGTGCCCCGCGCCGCAGACAATCACGCCATAGCGTTCATTTTCTCCGATTTTCAGCATTTCGACTATGCTTGCACACTTTCGCCCGCTTTCAAGCCTAAACTGCGGCGCCGCGCCCACTGCAAATTTTATTTTGAAAATTTTAGGCAAAAAATTACGCACATCTTGCCGCCGCCAAAAAATTGTTCCACGTGGAACAATTTCTTCAGGAGCCCGAAGCTGCCTTCGCGCTATTTTTCGGCTGGGCTTACATTTGGGTTGCCGCCGTTCCGGTTTTTGCGCTCTACCTGCTTTATAAAATTTGCGAAAAATTTTACTGCTGCCAAACAGGGCAGGACTGAAAAAAATCTTGAAAACCAGCAAAAAAACTCAAAATCTCATTCGTTTGAGATTTTGCCGAAAACATTTTTACAACAAACCAGTCGCTCCGCATGTTTCGCTTTGTTTTAGGGGCATCCTCGCGCTTTTTTCGGAAAATCGCCCTAAATTTTGCTTTTTGTCCAAAAATTTGCCGCCCTTAAAAAACTTTTATCTAAAATTTTTTGCAGCCGCCGACATTTCGGCTCGGAAAAAATAAAAATCAAAAAATAGCAAAGCAGGGCAGGGGAGTGGAAAAATTTTAGACCCGCCTTCGCGCATGCAAAAAAAATTTTCCGCTTAAAAAAAGTTCCACGTGGAACATTTTTCACCCAAGAAATTAAAACGCGGCTGCGTTTCTCAAAACGCCGCGCATTCAAAAAATAGGGCGCGACCGGGCGCAAAAAAACCCGCGCCGCAAAGCGCGAGTTTTTAATCGAATGAAATCCGGGCTATTGCTGCGGAGTTTCGGGCTCCTGCTGCGCCTCGGGTTCCGCTTCGGATGCGGCGTCTTCGGGCTTGTTTTCGGCTTGCTCTTCCTCGGGTTCCGCGGGTTCTTCGGCAGCCTCTTCCGCGTCGGCTGCGTCTTCTTCGGCGACTTTCGGGGCTACTATCGGCTCGTCCTCGACGCCCAAAACGATGGATTCCGCGTCGGAAGTGATGGTCTTTGCGCCTTTTTCCTTCGGGCGGGGCAGGCGCGGGTTTGCCTGCAATGCGCCGTCGGCGTATTCAACAACATAGCCTTCCGAAATCAGCCAGAGCAAATCGTTTGAAATTTCCTTGATTTTTGCCATGTCGTCCGCGCCCAATTCGGCGTTTTCGACGATTGCAACGGGGGCGGAAACTTCGCCGCCTTCGCTTTCCTTCTTGTGCTCTTCCGCCAAATTCGCGGCGGCAGGCGCGGTTTGCGGAGCCTGCAGGCCGAGATACAAATAGGGCATATCCGACGCCTTGACACCCTGGTTTTCCAGCAGAAAATCGTAAATTTTTTGCGGAGTTTCGGAGAGGCTGTCGCCGACGAGCAGGAACTTGCGCTTGACCGCGCACACGAACGCAAAGCCTTTGGAGCCGCGCTTGTAAATTGTAAATCCGCCGCGGCGCAGCCTGCCGCGCAGGTTGTTTGCGGTGACAATCGGGAAGCGTTTTTGCTTTGCCCAGGCGGCTTCGATGTTGCGGCGGATGCGAGAGCCCGCGGGCAATTTCGCGATGTCTGCGCCGTGCATTCTGACTTGCTCGTAAGTTTTCACAAGCTCCGCGCCTTTCTGCTCCCTTGCGTAATTCAGAGCCTCGTCGCGCGAATTGAATACGGTTTCGCCGTCCTTTAATTTGTAGGCTGTCCGCTTTTTCATTTGCTCGAGCCACTGCGCCACAAGAGCCTCGTCGCGGACAGTTTCTATGGACGCCAGAAATTTTTCGAAGGGCATTTTTGCGAATTTTTGGGCGTGGTATTCGCGGATAAATTCGCCGTATTTATGCCAGTTTGGCGCGCCCAAAATGTCGCCCGAAATAGTGCAGCGGTTGACGAACTGGAAGTTGCCCTTGGGCGCTTCCGCCTCGACTTCGATTTGCTCGAAGAGCTCCGCAAGCCAATAGTCGAGGGCGCATTTTTTTGCGGAGTCCTCGTCCTCGAAGGGGAGGTTTGCGGGCTGGGCGCAGTAGAGGGGGTTCACAGTGCCGTCTTCGAGCGGCAGATTTTTTGCAAGAATTATGAAGCGTTCGGGCTTTTCGAGCACAAGTTCCGCAATATCAAAGAGTTGGTACGTCCTCTTCAAGTGCTTCATGACGTCGGAAAGTTTTGCAAACGGGGCGTCTTCGGGGTAGAAGAGGACTTCCATTGTGAAGTTGAAGGGGGCTTTTTTTGCGGGTTTTTTGGCGTCGCGGCGGTCGAATTTTTTGCCGGATTTTTTGTCGCCGAACTGCTTGCGCGGCTTGCGCTCGGAATCCGCGTCGAATTTTGCGGGCTTGTCGCGGCGGAATTCGCGCTTTTTAAAATCGGAGTCGCCGCGCTTTTTTGCGCCGCCTTTGAAATCGCGGCGGCTTTCGGCATAATTGGTGCTTGGCGACCATGCAGTGGAAAACTGCATATTTGCAAGTTCGCTCAAATCGACTGGCTGGTTTGTTTTTTCTTCTGACATCTTTTTATTCTTTAGGAAATTGATTTTTACACGTTTTTTGGATTTTTAAAGATTTTTTTAATCTATTTGGCTGCCTCCCAAATTTTAAGGCACGAGAGCAAAAGCCCGTCGAGCTCGGCAAGGGGCAGCTGCGTCGCGGCATCTGAAATGGCCTTTTCGGGCTCGGGGTGGGTTTCGATAAAAAGCCCGTCGGCGCCCGCGGCAACGGCGGCGCGCGCAAGCAATTTAACGTATTTGCGCTCGCCCGAGCTTACGCCCGCGCCCGCGCCCGGCAGCTGGACGGAGTGGGTCGCGTCCAAAATTACGGGCGTTGAATTTTCCTTCATGATTGCAAAAGAGCGCATGTCCACAACCAAATTTTGATAGCCGAAAGTCGTGCCCCTGTCGGTCTGCCAGATTTCGGCGGCATTGCTTTCGCGCAGCTTGCTTACGACGTATTTCATTTCGTAAGGCGATAGAAACTGGCCTTTTTTTACGTTTACAGCCTTGCCGGTTTTTGCCGCCGCAACAAGCAAATCCGTCTGCCTGCAAAGAAATGCGGGGATTTGCAGGGCGTCGCAAACTTCGCCGACGGGCTTGCACTGCGCGCTTTCGTGGACGTCTGTTATGACGTTCAGCCCAAACTGCTTTTTTACCTCGGCAAGAATTTTCAAGCCCTCGTCGAGGCCTGTGCCGCGCGGGCTGCTTGCGCTCGTGCGGTTTGCCTTGTCGAAGCTGCCCTTGAAAACCGCCTTAAGATTTTTTTGGCGCGACTGTATTTGCGCGATTTTTTCGGCGACGCGCAAGCTCAAGTCCATGCTTTCGAGGCTGCATGGGCCTGCAATCAGCAAAAATTTACCATCTTCAAAAATCATTGTTTTTCAATCTAACAGAAAAATGAAACACTTCAACGCTTAAAAAATTTAAAATGCAGCAGCCTTTTGCCCTCGTAATTCGGGTCGCCGAAAAACTCGTCGAGCTTCAGTTCCTTGTCGGGCAGGATATTTTTTTTGGCGAGCTCCTCCTCGAGCTCTCCGCCCTTGAAGTAAATCACTCCGTTTTCGAGATTTCCCGCCCTGCCGCGGCGTATCGAATTTTTGACGAAGCCGAAAAACTGGGGCAGGGCGCAGACCGAGCGGCCTGTGATGTAGTCGAAAGTCTCCTTAGTTTCTTCTATCCTCGCCTTTTTTGCAATGGCGTTTTTTAGCCCGAGCTCCTTTATTATTTGGGAAATCGCCTCGATTTTTTTGCCGACGCCGTCAAACATAAAAACTTTAGCCTGCGGCCAGACTATCGCCATGACTATTCCCGGAAGCCCGCCGCCCGTGCCGACATCGGCGATTTTTGCGCCCGCATTCGGCGTCAAAAACTTGCATATCGAAAGGCAAAAGGCGACGTGCCTATATGCAATATCGTCCTCGTCTTTTCTTGAAATGAGATTTACCCGCGCGTTGGTTTCTTTTAAAAGCCCCGCAAAAGCCATCAATTTTTCCCGAATGTCTTGGCTTAATTCGGGGAAGGGCGCAAAAATCTCTTCTTGTGTGTGCACTTTTTAATCAAAAATTTCTTCCGGCAGGAAGAAGTTTGCAATCTCGCGCTCGGCGGATTCGACAGAGTCGGAGGCGTGGCAGACATTCATGCGCATGTCCGTGCCGAAATCGCCCCTGATAGTGCCTTTTTCCGCCTTTGTTGAGTCTGTGGGGCCAAGCATTTCCCTCGCCCTTGCGATTGCGTTTTCGGCTTCGAAAACCAAAACCATTACATGGTCGCTCGTCATAAAATCGACAATACCCGGGAAGAACGGCTTGTCTTTTAAGTGGTCGTAGTGGCGGCTTAAAAGGTTCAAGTCCAGATGCATCATCTTGCAGGCTTTCAAATTGAAGCCTTTTGAAAGGAAAATATCCAAGACTTTGCCTTCAAGCTTTCTTTTGATGCAATCGGGTTTAAAGATTATAAGTGTTCTTTCCATAACGGTATTTGATTTAAAAAAAGGCATTTTTTTAGATTGGAGCTTGTTTTTCAAGCAAAATAATTTCTTTAAATGTCAATAAACTGTCAAAAGTTTGAAAACGGCGCGCAAATAAATTTTCAATAACTTCCCTATTTTCATATTTGCCTAAACTTTTGAAAAACAATTAAAGAGTTTCCGCCAAAAAAAATTAGCCATAACTGCATCATTTTAAGCAAAATAAAAACTTATCTACATATTGACACAGCATATTGAATAGAGATTTAGACTTAAATTTTTTTTCTATATATCTATGCAGCTTAAAAAGAAATTATTTGCTCCGCCTTAAAAAAAGTACGTTACAACCGACATCAGCATCATTCCCAAAATTACGCCCACGACAGATTCGTGGCCGTCCTCATATTCCTTTGCGGCGGGCATGAGCTCGTCTATTGCAAGGTAGACCATAATCCCCGCAGTGAACGAAAGAAACGCGCCCAAAGTAAAATCGCTTGCAAAATATTTTAAGACAAACATTCCGCAAATCGCCCCAAAAGGTTCCGCCATTGCCGAAATTCCCGTGTAAAAAAACGCCTTTTTTTTGCTGCCGCTTGAAAGATAAACGGGAAGCGCAACAGATATTCCCTCGGGAATGTTGTGCAGCGCGATTGCAATGGCTATTGAAAGCCCCAGCGAAATGTTGTCCACCCCGGAAATGAAAACCGAAAGGCCTTCTGGGAAATTGTGGATTGTCAAGGCAAGGGCGGTAAAAATGCCGAGCTTTGACATGTCGATATGCGAATGTTTTTTTTGCCTTGCGCCCAAAATTGCCTGATTTTTTTCCTCCTCGATTTCCTCGCCCGAAATGTGCTCGGGAAAAAGCCTGTCGATAATTGCGCTTAAAATTATGCCGACAAAAAATCCGACAGTCGCAATAATTCGCGCTTTGTTTTCCGATACCGACTCCGCCAAATCTTTCATGGCTTCGGGCATAATTTCCATAAACGCCAAAAAGAGCATCACGCCCGCCGAAAAACTCAGCCCGTAGGAAAGCGTTTTGAACGAATTTTTCTTTACAAAAAATGCGACGAAAGCCCCGAGCATAGTCGCGGCTCCCGCCAAAGTTGCAAGGGTTAGGGCTGTAATTGCGTTTTGCGGCATTTTTTGTTTATGAAGTTTAAAAAAATATAAGATATAGCCCCTGCAAAAAGCAATAAAAAAGCCCTCGAAAAAGAGGGCTTGGAAAGTTTTTTTGCCCGCGAAATTAGCGGTTTTCGTAGCGCTGGCGGGGCATGTTGTTGAAGGCGGCAACCTTGCGCTTGCGGCGTTTTACTTCGCAAGGCTTTTCAAAGTAGCGCTTCTGGCGGACGTCGCGGATGATGCCTTCGCGATCAATCTTCTTCTTCAAGCGGCGCAATGCTTTTTCCATCGCCTCGCCCTTTCGCATTCTAACTTCTACTGGCATTTCTTTTCACCACCTTTCCGTTTTCTAAAATAAAAAAATCCCTTCCATATTTTGAAAAAGGGAGGGTAAATATCTTAAAATTTCAAGGCGGCGTCAAGCCTTTTTGGCATAATTTAAAAAAATTTTTTTTTTGCAAGAAATGTGTTGCTTTTATCCTTAAAATCGCAAATTAGATATTCCCCGAGAACATGAAATACATATTTATTACAGGCGGAGTTGTGTCGTCGCTGGGCAAGGGCCTGACGTCGGGGGCGCTTGGCGCGCTTTTGGAAACGAGGGGTTTGAAGGTAAGAATACAAAAATTCGACCCGTATTTGAATGTCGACCCCGGAACAATGAGCCCGTTCCAGCACGGCGAAGTTTACGTTTTGGACGACGGCGCGGAGACGGATTTGGACTTAGGTCACTACGAGCGCTTCACAAGCGGGGTTTTGAGCAGATTTAACAACCTTACTTCCGGGCAGGTTTACGAGCACGTAATCCAAAAGGAGCGCCGCGGCGACTATTTGGGCAAGACAGTCCAGGTCATTCCGCACGTGACAAACGAGATAAAAGACAGGCTTTACGCCGCAAGCGAAGGCGTCGACGTTCTCATAACCGAGCTTGGCGGCACCACGGGCGACATCGAAGGCCTGCCGTTTTTGGAGGCTTTGCGCCAATTTTCGTTGGAAGTGGGCAAGGAAAACGTCGTGTTCATACACGTTACCCTCATTCCGTATTTGAAGGCGGCGGGCGAATTGAAGACTAAGCCCTCGCAGCAGAGCGTCGCAAAACTGCGCGAAATCGGCATACAGCCCGACATTTTGGTCTGCCGCACGGAGCATCCCATAACCCAGGATATGCGCCAAAAGCTTTCGATGTTCTGCAATATCGAATTGAAGGCGGTAATCGAGGAGCAGGACGTTGCGCACTCGATTTACGAGCTGCCGCTTGCGCTCGCGCAGGAAGGCTTGGACGAGCTTGTCGTAAAAAAACTCGGCATCGACGCTAAAAAGAGCGACATGTCAAAGTGGAACGACATTGTCCGCAAAATTTGCTACCCCAAAAAGCAGGTGAAAATCGCGGTTGTGGGCAAATACATCGACTTGCAGGACGCGTACAAATCCATATACGAGTCGTTGGCGCACGCGGGCATCGGCAACGACTGCAAGGTTGAAATCAAGAGGGTTGACAGCGAGGACATCGAGCGCTTCGGCGCGGAAAAATACCTTTCTGATGCAAGCGGCATTCTAATTCCCGGCGGCTTTGGCGACAGGGGCATAGAGGGCAAAATTCTCGCGGCAAAATACGCGCGCGAAAACAATGTGCCGTATTTCGGCATATGCTTGGGCATGCAGATTTTGGTGATAGAATACGCCCGCAACGTTTTGGGCTTGAAAGACGCAAATTCGGTTGAATTCAACCCCGAAACGCAAAATCCGGTAATTTCGATGATGGAAGAGCAAAAGAAGATTGTCGACAAGGGCGCGACAATGCGCCTGGGCGCGTATTCCTGCTCTCTTGTGGAAGGCTCTAAGGCCTTTGAGGCGTACGCCAAAACAGACATCAGCGAGCGCCACCGCCACCGCTTCGAATTTAACAACGCCTATCGCGACGCGCTGCAAAAGGCGGGCTTGCGCATCGGCGGCATAAATAAAAAGCGGGACTTGGTTGAAATTGCGGAAGTCGCCTCCCACCCGTGGATGGTCGGCGTGCAGTTCCACCCCGAGTTCAAGTCAAAGCCGATTGCCCCGCACCCGCTCTTTACCGCTTTTGTTAAAAACGCGATAGAAAAAGGCGCGAAAGACTTGTAAAAAAAGCGCAAAAAAAAGCGTTAAAAAAACGGCTCAAAAACGCAAAATTTTGAGCCGTTTTTTATTAATTTAGAGCTTGAAACGCTTTATCGGCGTCTTGCCGGTTTGGGCTTGATACCATTCAAGACAGGCGTCGGGGATTTCAATTTCGTCCAAAATTTCGGCAAAATTTACCGCGGGAGTTTTCACGCGGCTTGATATGCACGACATATCGAGGCTGAAATCGGCGTCTTTTGGCAAGTTCTTCTTTTCGAGGTATTTTTGCGGGTCGAGCCCGAATTTTTCGCAGATGCGCCGCGCCGCCTCGTAGCGCGAGAGGCTTTCGAGGCCGCAGTAGTGGTAAATGCCGCTAACATTCGGCCTCTCAAATAGTTCCGTCATAAGTTCCGCGACCCTGCTTGCGGGCAGAAAACGCTTTATTTCGTTTTCGGGCTGCTCGTATTTTTCGCCGCGGGCGAGGCAGTGGAAGAGCTTTTCGTCAAACGAGCGGTTTTGCTTCAGCCCCCTGCCGCAGACGTGGGAAATGCGCAGCACGACGCTTTGGCTTGCGGCGTATTTTAATACAGCCGTTTCCGCTTCGAGCTTCGTCTGCCCGTATTGGTTGAAGGGGCGGGGGGCATCCGTATTTTTGTAGGGGGCGCGCGAGCCGTCAAAAACCATGTCGGTTGAAAGGTGCACAAGGCGGCTGTTCATGTGGTTTGCAAGCATTGCGAGCTTTTCGGGCAGCAGGACGTTCAAAACGCGGGCACGCTCCGGATTTTTGTCGACGACGGACGGACTTGAAATTGCCGCGCAGTTTGCGATGGCCTCGGGGAACCTGTCCAAAAAAAACCGCTCCACTGCGGAAAAGTCCGAAAGGTCAAGCTTTGCAACTTCAACGCCCTCCATTTTCGGGAAGTCTGATGAATTGCAAATTGCGGTGATTTTGTGCCCTCTTGAAAGCGCGGCTTTTACAAAATTATAGCCGACGAGCCCCGTTGCTCCTGTACAAATTATCTGCATAAAGAAAATGAATAGAAAATTTATCTGAACTTGCAAATAATAAAATTAGGCTCAATATTGCAAGACAAATGAAAATCGAAAACATAGTAAGGAAATCAGTTTTGAGCCAGCCTGTATACCAGGCGGGCAAGCCAATAGAATATGTAGCCCGCGAATTCGGGCTCGACCCCGACGGCATCTTGAAAATGGCGTCCAATGAAAACCCGATGGGCCCCTGCACAAAGGCTATTGAAGCCGTTTCAAAGTCTTTGGACAATTTGAACTACTACCCCGACGGCGGCTGCTACGAGCTCGGGCGCAAAATCTCCAAAAAAATGGGGCTAAAACCCACCCAGCTTGTGTTCGGCAACGGTTCAAACGAGGTTATCGAGCTTGTCGCGCACGCGCTTTTGAACGAAACCGACAACGCAGTAATGGGCGCGCAGTCTTTCATTGTCTACAAGCTTTCGACCCTGCTTATGGGCGCGGAGGCGCGCGAAGTGCCAATGCCCGGGCTTCGCTACGACCTGCAGCAGATGCTCGACGCGGTTGACGAAAAGACAAAAATCGTGTTTTTGGCAAACCCCAACAACCCCACGGGCACAGTTCTTTCGCAAAAGGAAGTGTTCGACTTTGTAAGGGCTTTGCCCGAGCACGTCGTATTTTGCTACGACGAGGCTTACAGCGATTTCCAGGACGAGCCTGTCGACATCCGCGGCTTGATTGCCGAGGGCAGGAACGTCATAGGGCTTAAGACCTTCTCGAAAATCTACGGGCTTGCGGGCTTGCGCGCGGGCTACGGCTACTGCTCCGAGGAGCTTGCAGGCTACATAAACCGCGTGCGCGAGCCCTTCAATATGAACACTCTTGCGCAAATCGCGGCGATGGCGGCTTTGGACGACGATGAGTTCTACGAAAAGAGCAAGGCCATGAACAAGCAGGGCAGGGCCCAAATTGAAAA
The DNA here is from genome assembly GCA_017526045.1 of Opitutales bacterium. Classification (GTDB taxonomy): domain Bacteria; phylum Verrucomicrobiota; class Verrucomicrobiia; order Opitutales; family Intestinicryptomonadaceae; genus Intestinicryptomonas. Next base: position 11,715 of record JAFXRX010000269.1, on the reverse strand, counting down.
GCGTTTCAATGAGCTTGGCTTGGAATACATTTCCGAAGGCGGAAATTTCATTATGGTGAAAGTAAAGGACGCCCTGAAAAAGTTCGACGCCTTGCAAAGAGTGGGCGTGATAGTCCGCCCGAACGTCGGCTACGGGCTGCCCGACTGGCTGCGCATAACAATCGGCACTCCCGGGCAAAACGAGCGTTTTTTGGCGGAATTTGCCAAGCTGCTTTAATTAGATGAAAGAGAGTTTGATTGAGCTGGTTTGCGGCGGGGCGGTTGCCGCGCTTTCGTTCGTCGCAAATATGACTTTTGTGTCGATTTCCTACGCGGTTGCGGCTGTCAGGTTCGAGAGCGCGGACGCCAAGGAGAAGGCGCAGCTTTCAAGCTACGAGATGCGCCTAATTGAAAAATCGAAAAAAGTCGGCGTTTTTGCAGCTCTCGGGGCGAGGTTTTTTTTGATAGCCGCGACTTTTGCGCTGGTTGCGGCGATGTACGGAATTTTGAAGCTTGGCGGGGCTGAAATCGGCCCGAACACGGGGCTTAAGCTCGTCGGGCTTTCGATTTTTATAACGCTGTTTTGCCAGTACGTTTTCTGCGACCTGCCCGGGGCGTATTTCGCCTCGAGGGAGCCGGTGAAGACAATAAAGCGGTTCTCTAAAATCTTTTTGTGCTTTTATTATCTGGTTTTTCCCTTTGAAATTCTCGCCCGCAAGGTTTCGGAAAAGTTTTTCGGCAGGAAAATTTCCGAAGACGACGCATCTTTCGACCACATCGACGTTTTGGTGAAGCTGCGCGCCGAGGAGGAGGAAACCGAGGAGCTGCATCCGTACGCAAAAAAAATCGTGCGCAATTCAATCCGCTTGAACGAGCTCGAAATTTCGGACGTGATGATACCCAGAAGCAAGGTGCATTATTTCGACACTTCCGACCCCGTCGAGGCGAATTTGAAAATTGCCGCCGAATGTGGGCACACCCGCTATCCGCTCTGCTCTGAAAATCTCGACAACTGCATAGGCATCGTCCGCATAAAGGATATTTTCAAGGCCATGGAAAACGGCGAAAAAGTGGACTTGATGAAAATCAAGCGCGGCGTGATAAGCGTAAAGCACGATGATTCAATGTTTTCCGCGCTTCAAAAGCTGCGCCGCAACGAGCTGCACATGGCGCTTGTCGAGGACGACTTCGGCGGGGTAATCGGCGTTCTTACCCTCGACGGGATTTTGGAGGAAATTGTCGGGCAAATCAAGGAGGACATTGTGGACGAATCCAACGCGATTTCAAAAACGGGCAAAAACACCTTCAAAGTGTCGGGGCTTGCCGCAATACACATTGTCGAGGACTATTTGGGCGTCGATTTCAACAACGACGAGGTTTCGACTTTCGGCGGGCTTATAACCAACATTTTGGGCAGGTTCCCCGAAAAGGGCGAAAAAATCAGATTGAGCGACCCTGCAATGTGCATAACGGTCGAAAAAGCAGGCGTAAGAAGGGTGGAAGAGTGCAAAATCGAGCTCCTTGAAAGCTCGCCGCGCCCGGGCGAACAGGAGGCTTAAAAAAATGGATTTTGCGCGCCAAAATATGCTTGACTTCGAGAGGCAAATCGAGGAATAGGGGCGGAAAAAATGGATTACGTACACCTGCATTTGCACACAGACCACAGCTTTTTGGACGGCTGCACACGAATTGACAAACTAATGGCGCGCGTCGCGGAGCTTGGAATGCCCGCAGTTGCCATGACCGACCACGGCAACATGTGTGGCTCTGTCGATTTTTACAACGCCGCAAAAAAAGCCGGCATAAAGCCCCTTTGCGGGGAAGAAATTTATTTGGTTTACGACCACGCAATGGCAGACCGCCCCAAGCGCAACATCGAAAGAGCCGACGATATTTCCGACGTCGAAAACAACGAGGACATGCTGCGCCCCGAAAATTTCCCCAAAAATCAGATTTTTCACAAAACGCTGATTGCCAAGAATTACGAAGGCTATCTGAATTTGGCGAAGCTTTCGAGCGAGGCGTATTTGAGGGGCATGTATTACAAGCCGCGCATAGATTTGGAAACGCTTGCAAAATACTCCAAGGGCATAATTGCCCTAAGCGGATGCTTAAACGGCGTGGCAAGCCAGTATCTTCTTTATTCCGACTACGAGCGGGCGCGCGAGGCGACGGCGAAATTTTTGGACATTTTCGGCAGGGAAAACTATTTTATAGAAGTGCAAAACCACTTCCTGCCCATGCAAAAAAAGATAATCCCCGGGCTAATCCGCCTTGCAAAAGACTTTGATTTAAAGATGGTTGCGACAAACGACTCGCACTACATCCACAAGTCCGACGCAGAGGCGCACGACGCCATGCTTTGCATACAGACCGGCAAGCTCATTAAAGACGAAAGGCGCATGCGCTACCCCTGCGCGGAGTTCTACCTTAAAACGCGCGAGGAAATGGAAAAAGTCTTGGGCGAAATCGAGGGCTGCCTCGACAACACGTTGGCCGTTGCGGAAATGGTTGATTTAAAGATACCTATGGGCGTAAACCACTATCCGTGCTACGAAAAGCCCATAGACATTTCTTTCGACCCCGACAAGGAAAACTTTGTTCGCATTCTGCGCCTTTACGAGGCTAAGAAAAACGAGGTTTTGAAGCAGAACGGCAAGGAGCCGGACTTCAAAATCGAGGAAAAAGACTACCCAAAATACTTTAAAAACGGGCTGTTTTTGTTCGACCTGTGCAAGAAGGGGCTCAAGGAACGCTACGGCGTGGACTACGACAACCCCGAATCTTACGTCCCGAAGGCGGGAGAGCCGCCCGACCGCGCAAAATTGCTTTGCGACAAGCTCGACTACGAGCTTTCAATCATCGTGGGCGCGGAGTTTGTGGACTACTTTTTGATTGTTTACGACTACATCAACTGGGCTCGTTCGCAAAACATTCCCGTAGGTCCCGGCCGCGGCTCGGGCGCGGGCTGCATGATTGCCTACATGCTAAAAATTACCGACATCGAGCCGCTGCGCTTCGGGCTTCTCTTTGAGCGAATGCTCTCTTTGGAGCGCGTCTCGCCCCCCGACTTCGACGTCGACTTTTGCCAGGCGAGGCGCGACGAGGTGATAGACTACGTCCGCGGCAAGTACGGCAAAGACAGGGTCGCAAACATCATCACTTTCGGCACGCTCGGCGCAAAAGTGGTAATCCGCGACTTGGCGAGGGTAAACGACATGCCTTTCGACGAGGCAAATTCCTACGCCAAAAAAATCCCAGACGACCTCAAAATCAAGCTCAAAGAGGCTTACGAAAAGTCCGACGAGCTCAAGGTTTATTGCAAAAATCCCCCGAAGCCCGCCACATTTTCGACCAGGCTCAAATTTTGGAGGGCATGATTAGGCAGACGGGCAAGCACGCCTGCGGCATCATTATCGGCGACCAGCCCCTCGACAACCTCGTGCCCATGATGATTCAGGAAGGCACGCTTACAACGCAAATTCCAAAGGGCCCCTCGGAGGAGCTCGGGCTTTTGAAGGCGGACTTTTTGGGGCTGAAAACTTTGGACGTCATTTTCGAGGCGCAGCAGAATGTAAGGCGCACCCGCAACAACCCGAATTTCGACATAGAAAAAATTTCGCTCGACGACCCGCTTACCTACCGCCTTTTAAATAGCGGCATAACAACGGGCGTCTTCCAGCTCGAAAGCGAGGGCATGCAAAACCTCTGCCGCCGCATAGGCCTGAGCGCGTTCGAGGAAATTATCGCGCTAATCGCGCTCTACCGCCCGGGCCCCATGCAGTTTATCGACCAGTTCATCGAGGGCAAGCGCGACGCCTCAAAAATCCAGGTTCCGCACCCGCTTTTGAAGGATTTGGTAAGCGAAACCTACGGCGTAATCGTCTATCAGGAGCAGGTTATGATGGCGGCGCGGATAATCGCGGGCTACACTCTCGGTGAGGCGGACTTGCTAAGGCGCGCAATGGGCAAGAAGAAGCCCGAAATCATGGCGAAGCAGCGGGCGGTTTTTGTCGAGCGCGCGGAAAAGGCAAAGGGCATCAAAAAGGAGGAGGCTGAAAGGATTTTTGCAATTCTCGAAAAATTCGCGCAGTACGGCTTCAACAAGTCGCACTCCGCGGCCTACGCAATGCTCTCGTATAGAACTGCGTATTTGAAGGCGAACTACCCCGTCGAATTTATGGCGGCTGTGCTTTCCAGCGAGCTTGGCAACCTCGACAAAGTCGCGAATTTCATCGAGGAATGCGAGGCTTTGAACATCAAGGTGCTCGGCCCAGACGTCAACGTTTCGCGCGAGGGCTTTACGCCCATAATCGACCCCGACTGGAAGCCCGCCGAGGGCTTTATGTTCGAAAATTCCGCGGGCTCCATACGCTTCGGGCTCGCCGCCGTCAAGGGCATCGGCGAGGCGGCTGCAAAGCAGATTGTCGCGGAGCGCGAGAAAAACGGCGCGTTCAAGGACGTCATGGACTTCGCCGAGCGCGTAAGCGTCAACAAGCGCGTCATGGAAAGCCTAATTCTTTCGGGCGCGTTCGACTCTTTCGGCATCGACCGCGGCGCGCTCGCCGCAAGCGCCGACGCTATTTTAAACCACGCAAACGACTTGCGAAAGGACGTCGAAGTGGGGCAGACAAACCTCTTCGACCTCTTGGGCGCGGGCGGCGGCGAAGGCTCGAAAAGTTCGGCGTCGGTCATAGACATGTCGCAGCCGCCAATGCCGCTTGCGCAAAAATTGCAGTCGGAAAAGGAGCTTTTGCGCTTCTACATTTCGGGGCACCCCATGAACGAGTTTGCGGGCATCGACGACGCCCTCGACCACATCCCCGACGAAAATCTGGTGAAGCGCATCTCCCGCGACAGATTTAGAATTTGCGGCGTGATTTCAAACCTGACAAAGCGCATAACAAAAAAGGACAACAAGGCGTGGGCGTTCTTTACGGTTTCGACCCGCCGCGGAAAGTCGTACCAGATAAATTTCTTCCCCGCCGCCTACGAGAAATTCAAGGACATGCTCTCCGACGGTGCTTGCGCCTGCATTGTCGGCGAATGCCGCAGCGAAAACGGCGCGGACGTCAAATTCAACGGCGAGACCATCCAGGGCATGAACGCCGCCGCCGCGGATTCGATTGCGAAGTGCGACTGGATTGTCGACCCCGAAATCCAGGGCGCGCGGTTTATCAAAATGCTTTCAAACTACGTCTACAAGGCGGCGCCGGGCTCGCAAATCGAGCACAGGATTTTTTTGAAGACTTCGGAGTCGGACTTGCTTGAAATCCGCTCGCAGGGCAATTTGCGCTCGGGCTTAGCGCGCGCGAATTCCAGCATTTGCGCGCCGAGCCCGCCGTCGTAAAAATGAAGGCAAGGGCTCTGCCAATCCCCGAGCCCGAGCGGCGCAAGTGGGGCAATTTCAAAAAGAAAGACGCGCGCTAAAAAATATCCGCGCAAAATTCGCACAAAAAAAGGCCGCATTTAAAATGTTGTTTTTTGCGCCGTTAAGTGTTGCAAATGATTACTTGACAGATTCTTAAAAAAATGCTGTCATACAAGCGAGGGCAGCTTATGAAACTTGCAAAATTCATTTTATTTGCCGCGGCGGCTTTAACGTCCCTGCTGCTTTCGGGATGCATTTTTCCGCAAATTCTTTCGGAAGAGGAAATGCAGCCCTATGTTCGGGCAATTGCCGCTTCGGGGCGCGACAAGCTCAATCTTCCGGAGCTTCCGCCGCCCGAAGACCGCGAATGGATGGCCTCCTCCGACAACGATTGCACATTCATTCTTAAAGATTTGAGAAACCGCAATTTCGACTACTATTTTCGCTTTAAACCCGAATCCGACGGAACGTTTAGCCTGGTTTCAGAACAAGGAAATTTTGACAGCGATTCCGGATTCCCGCATTATCCCAAGCGAATGGTCAGATGTGATTCTGTCAGATACATATACTTATACGACAAAAAACAATTCGAATGCATTTGGTATTGTTCGATTGTTTGGACGCCCGGAGTTTGCAAGCAAACCCACACAAAAAACATAAGCTTGGAGGAGGCCTTGTCCTACATAAAAAAGTGGAACGAGATTACGCCCAAGATTTATAGGAGGACGGAAAAATGAAATACATTAAACAATTTTTTGCTTTATTTATGCTGGTTTCGTGCCTCTGCGCCTGCAGATCCGAATACGAATTTAGAGAAAAACAAATCATAAAATTGGAAGAGACGATAAAAAATTCCTGCCGCGCCAAATTTAACCTTCCCGCATATCCGCGCTGCGAAAAAGAGACTAAGAGCGATTTTTTCGGCAGGCTCGACGAGCCCGGGAATGTATGCTGGCGGTCTCGTAATTTATCGCGTTATATACGCGGGGCGCAGCTAACCGACTTTGAAAACAATTCAATCTTTGTTTTCTATTACAAGGAAGCCGGCGGCAAATACGTTTTGCTTAAAGAGGAAAGCTACTTTTACAAGAACAAATTTCAAAAATGGTTCGGCGAGGCTTCGCCCGAAAATGTATATATAAGAATGCTATTCTCGTACGAAGACGGAAAATTCATAGGTATAGATTTGTACGAAAACAGCCTCGACGAAAATGGCGGGCTTGTGTCGAGCCACCGCGAGCTCTCGCCCGAGAAAATGCGGGAAATTCTCGCCGAATGGAAAAAGTGAATCCCGCGCCAAGAGCGGAATTTTTCTTGCGCTTACGCCTGCGCGGGCGCGGGGTTTATCGAGGGCGTGGCGGCGGGCGAAGGCGTTTCGGCGCTCTTTGTCTCGTCGGGCTTGGGCTGCGCAAGCCTTTCTTTTATCTCGTCAAGAGTTTTGACTTTTTCGGAGACGATGTCGCGCGCCAAGTCGCCGTCGATTGTCTCGAACTCCACCAAAGCCGCGCTCATCAAGTCGAGCTGGGCGCGCCTTGAATTTAGAATGTCGCGCGCGCGGTTTAGCTGGGCGTCGATTACGTTTTTGATTTCGTCGTCGATTAGCTGCGCGGTTTTTTCGCTGAAATGCCTGTCGCGGGCGATTTCCTTGCCGAGGAAAATGTGCTCCTGGTTTTCGCCGAGGGCTATCGGCCCGAGAGTGCCCATGCCCCAGTCGCAAACCATTTTGCGGGCGATTTTCGTCGCCTGCTTTATGTCGCTTGCCGCGCCGTTTGTGATTTCGCCGAACGCGATTTCCTCCGCGACCCTGCCGCCGAGCGTCGAGCAGATTTGGTTGAGCAGGTTCGCCTTCGTCTCTGTAAGCACGTCGCGCTTTGGCAGGAACATGGTGGAGCCCAGGCTTTGCCCGCGCGGGATAATCGTAACCTTGTGCACGGGCATATTGCCGCTGTCGAGGACGCACTGCGTTATTGCGTGCCCGGATTCGTGGCAGGCTATCAGCTTCTTTTCGTCGTCGTCCATCAGGCGGCGGCGCTCCCTGCCGAAGAAGACTTTGTCGCGGGCTATGTTGATGTCCTGCATCGAGACAATCGGGCTGTTGCGGCGCGCGGCGGTTATCGCGCTTTCGTTCAAGAGGTTTGCCAAATCCGCGCCCGAGCAGCCCGGGCAGAGGCGCGCGACTGTCTGCAAGTCAACGTCTTCTGCAAGCTTGATTTTGCGCGCGTGGATTTTCAAAATTTCCTCGCGGCCTTTGGCGTCGGGGGTGTCGATTACAACTTGCCTATCGAATCTGCCGGGGCGCAGAAGCGCGCTGTCCAATACGTCGGGGCGGTTTGTTGCGGCGATAATTATTATGCCTTCGTGGCCGTCGAAGCCGTCCATTTCGGTAAGCAGGGAGTTGAGCGTCTGCTCCCTTTCGTCGTGGCCGCCGCCCATGCCCGCGCCGCGCTGCCTGCCGACAGCGTCGATTTCGTCTATGAATATCAAACATGGGGCGTTTTTGCGCGCGACTTCAAACATGTCGCGGACTCTCGCCGCCCCAACGCCGACGAACATTTCCATGAAGTCGGAGCCGCTGATGGAGTAGAAGGGGACGTTCGCCTCGCCCGCGATTGCGCGCGCAAGGAGGGTTTTGCCCGTTCCCGGGGGGCCCATCATCAAAATGCCCTTGGGAATTTTCGCCCCGATTTTTCTGAATTTTTCGGGCGTTTTTAAAAAGTCGACAATTTCGGCGACTTCCTCCTTTGCCTCGTCGCAGCCCGCCACGTCGTCAAACGTCGTGCGGTCCTTGTCGGGCGAAAGCAGGCGTGCGCGGCTTTTGCCGAAGTCCATTGCGCTCTTGCCCGAGAGCCTCATTTGCCGCGAGATGAGAAAATATATCACGCCGATTACGAGCAAAAACGGCAGAATTGTGAAAAATACGCTGCTCCACGCGGAGTTCGCGCTCTTTTCGCGGATTTCCCAGGGCGCGGAGGGCGAGGTCAGGATTTTGTAGTTGTCCTCCAAAATCGTGCCGCTGAATTTGAAAGGATTTTTGCGCGGGGTGTTTGCGGGTGCGCCCTCCTTGCCGAAGCGCGGATTGTTTATATAACCCGTAACTTCGTACCAGTTTTGCCCGCCGTTGGGGTCGTTGCGGATTGTAAGCTCGGTTATGTTGTCGGCGGCGGCCTCGCGCATCAGGTCTCTTATCGAAAATTCCTGCGCCGCGGAGGTGCCGTCCGCATAGAATTTAAGCAGCATCACAATCAAAATGAGCGCGCTCCAGACAAAAAACGTCCTTGCCTGGCTTTTGCCCTTTTGGGAATTCAAATTTTTTGGCGAATTATTTTCCATAATATAAATTATATGCGCGGATTTCCCTGCAAATTGAAGATATTTTTAAAAAGAAGCCCTGTAGGTCAATCTAAATGCGCGGCCGATTTTGCTTAATTTGCAGAAATCCGCCGGCGCGAGGGTTGGAGCCCAGACGGCTTCCCCCGAACTTAAACAGACAAGCGGAAACGATTTTCGTTTCAAAACGGGCGTTTTTTTCGCGCTCATCATGTCTTTTACAAGGCGCGCAGACTTCGCCCCGATTGGCGCGTAGGCGTCGGAGGGCAAAATTTCGCGCGCGAAAAATTCTTTTTGCCGCGGGGCGACGAACGCGCATTCGGACTCCTTGAAAAAGCCGGCGCGGATTTTTTCAAGAAGCCCTTTCGAAACCGAAACTTCTTCCAAAACCAATGCCGCGCCGCCGGGCAGCTTGTTTTCTCCCAATTTTAAGGGGATTTTTTTATGCGGAAAAGCGGCGGGGGGAGAGATTTCAAGCGACAATTCTTTCGCGCTGAAAGTCAGGAAATTTTCCTTGAGGCTTGTTTGCGCGTTTTTATTTTTCAGGCAAGCCTTTATAAAATCATCGACCGCCGCGGCGCGCAGTTTAAGATTTTTTTGCGCAAGAAGAGCCTGGATTGCGCGCCTTAAAAGCGCGGGGCTTCGGGCGGCTTCGGGGCTCAGGAAAATTTTGCCGCCGCGCCATTGCGCGCTTTTTTCAAAAATTTCCGCGATTAGGGCGCAGTCCTCCTCGATGAGCATTCGAGCCCTCGCGGCGGAATTTACGAACGAAAAATCGCTCGCTTTTTCTATGGCGGGCAAAATTTCGTTTCTGATTTTGTTGCGCAGAAATTTGTTTTCGCGGTTCGATTCGTCCTCTCGCCAGCCGATGCCGAATTTTTTCAGCTCAGCCTGGATTTGCGCCTTGCTAAGCGCCAGCAGCGGGCGGATTTTTGCGAGCGAATTTGTCTTTGAGACGGGGCGGGGCGCGCAAAGCCCGTCCGCCGACGCCCCGCGCATCAGGCGCATGAGCATTGTTTCGGCAACGTCGTTTTTTATGTGCCCCTGCAAAATTGCCCCGATTTTAAGCCTCTTGCACTCGTCCTCGAAAAACTTTTTGCGTATCAGGCGCAGGCTCTCCTCCGATATTTTTTTGAGGCTTTTTTTGCGCGATTTTGCGACGAGGCGCACGCCGAGCCCCGCGCACAGCTTTTTGCAAAACTCCTCGTCGGCGTCGGCGTTTTTGCGCACCTTGTGGTTGTAGTGCAGCGCGACGATGTTTTCGGCCCCGCAAATTTGGACGGCCATATGCAAAAGAAAAACCGAGTCGCTGCCGCCCGAAAGCGCGGCGGCAAGCTTTTGTCCCGACGCAAGGCATGCGCGGATTTGCGCAAGCGCGGATTGTTCGAGCCTGTTTTCGTCAAACCAAAATTTTTGCGGAAGATTTTTCAAGATGTCAGAAAATGAACGCCGTTAAAATCGCCAGGGCGGAAACCGCAGGGGGCGCGAGCCAGCGCAGCGGGCTTTTTATCTGCGGGGCAAGCAGCATTGCGGCGATGGTTGCCGCCTCCGCCAAAAAAGCCGCTTCGGGCGAAATTTTTGCGCTTAAAACAAACCCGTATGATGCGCCGAATTTTGCCAAGCGCAACATTATTTCAAGAATAAATGCGCCCGCGGCGTTTGTCCATGCGCATAAAAACGCGGGTAGAACCGCGGAGGCGGCGGCGCAGGAAACGGCGAATGTCGCCCCGAGCACAAAGGGTATCGAATAAAAAACCGACATCAGCGGCACGTAGCCGAAATAGCAGGAGCAAAGAGGCGCGCTTGCAATTATTGCCGCGAGAGCTATGCACGCGCCCGCAACAAGCAAGTCTTGGCATTTCAAGGCCGCCCTGCGCAGCAGCCCGGGGTTTTTGAGCTCGAAGCCCCGCGCGCCGGCGAATTTGCCGCGCAGAAATTCGCAAAGGTCGCCCGCGTACAAAATTATTGCGGCGACGACCGAATAGGAGAGGGCAAAGCCCGCGTCGAACAGGCTCGAGGGGTTTATTAAAAGCGAAATTGCAAACGCCGCGGCAAGCCCGGCAAAGGGCTTTGGCTTGCGCCCGAACACCGAAGAAATCCACACCGTGGCAATCATTATGAACGCGCGCATTGCGCTCGGCGGGGCGCCGCATGCGTTTACGTACAAAAACAAAATCGGCAGGCTTATTGCGGGCTTTGCTTTTGCGGGCAGCCGCGCTGGCGAAAGCAGCATGAAAATTATCGCCGCAAGCAAGCCGACGTGCAGCCCGCTGATTGCGAATATGTGCATTGTGCCCGTAAGCTTGAAGCCGTCTTTTGCCTCGGCGTCCAATGCGGACTTGTCGCCAAGAAACATCGCCCGCATCGCGCCCATTCCCCGCTTTAGGCTTTCGCCGCAAACGCAGGGCGAGAGCTTCCCCTCGATATACGCGCGGATTTTGTTGTAAAGGCTGTGCGGAAAGCCCGCGGGCTCTATTTGAATTTCTTCCGCCGAGTACGCCTTGAAATATACGTTTCGGCTTTTCAGATATTTGTAAAAGCCGCCGCCGTCGTCTTCGGCCTTGCGCACGATGAATTTGCCCTCGACAGCCTCGCCGCGCGAAATTGCGGGGGAATTTTTTGCGTAAAACCAAATGTCCAAACCTTGCGCGCCTTCAAAATTTTCCGAGGCTCTTTCGATTTTGCCGATGCCCCCGAACCCGCCCTTCGGGCTTTTTGCGGCGGATTTTACGGCTATGCGCAGGCATGCCTCGCGCGCGGTGAATTCGGGGCCCGGCTCGGGCGGCGTCCTGATTTCGGCGTAAAAAATCCCGAAAAACAAAACGGAAAAAAAACAAAGTACAAGCACAATAAAACCATCAGATATAAGGATTATATTCGTCCAGCTCAGATATCTAAAATCAGTGAAAGAAAAAAAGTAAATAACAGATCTAAAACCCATGCGAATAGTCAAAACGGAAAAAAGAGGAGCCGAAAAAAAACAAGACTCTCAAAAGTAGAACGCCTCGATATCATTTTAACTTTTATTTATTTTTATT
>JAFXRX010000268.1 GCA_017526045.1 Opitutales bacterium | reverse complement strand
ATTGTCTTGTTGCCGCTTAAAATGCCGTCCTTGTACTCCGCAACCGAAAATGTTTTGCGCTTCACAACCGGCCTTTTTTTGACGACTTTCGAAAATCCGCCCTCCTCGAAGCCGTCGTGCTTTGCCTCGACGCCCTTCATTACTTCCGTTGCGAACACCGACTTGTCCGCGCCTTCGGGCACCCACTCGGGGCGCGAAACGTCATTGCCCTTGCCCATCGCCGCCATCCTCCAAATATTTTTTATCTATTAGCGACTTCGACTTTGCGCCGAGATCTTCAAGCCGCTGCGCGGTTCTCACAACGCCCTTGCCGCTTGCAAGCGAGGCGTCGATTTTCGAGTATTCGTCGCGCACCCTGTCAATAGACTTGCCAAGCTCCGCGAACCTCTCCAAGAAAAGGCAAATTCTCTCGTGCAGCATTTTGCCGAGCTCCGCGATTTCCGCCGTGCTTTTGTTCTGCTTTTCGACGCTCCAAACGTTTTCGACAGTGCGCATGCACGCAAGCAGCGTCGCGGGGCTTGCGAGCGCGATTTTCTTTGAATTTGCGAATTGCAGCAGGTCTGCGTCGCGCGTTACGGCAAGCTCGAACGCCCCCTCAATCGGGATGAAAATCAAAACGAAGTCGGGGTTTTTTACGTCTTTTAGCTCCTCGTATTTTTTTGAGGAGAGGGTTTTTACGTGCGCGCGCACCGAATTTAAAAAGAGCTTCAGCTCCGCTTCGCGGATTTTGGCGTCTGCGGCGGCGCAGTAGTTCATATAATTTACAAGAGAGACTTTCGAGTCGATTATAAAGCCCCTGCCGCCGGGCAGGCGCACCAGAACGTCCAAAACTCGCGGCTTTCCGTCCTGGCTGTGGGTATCCTGCGTCAGAAAATCGACATTTTCCGTAAGCCCGCAGCCCTCCAGAACGCGCGACAAGACCATTTCGCCCCAGTTGCCCGCCGCCTTGTTGTTTGAAATAAGCGCGGTTGCGAGGTTGTTTGCCTCTTTGGAGAGCGAGGCGTTCATTTCGGAGAGCTTGTTTATCTGGCTTTCGAGGCTGCCGTATTTGCGCTCGTCCTTTTCGGCGACGTCGTCTATTCTCTTTCTGAAAGAGGCGAGGTTTTCTTTAAGCGGGGCCAAAACCGCGTCGAGGTGGGCTTTGTTTGAAAACTCGAATTTTTTGCGGGCGTCGTCAAAAATTTTCGCCGAAAGCGCCTCGAAGTCGCGAGCCTTTTCGACGAGGGCGTTTTCGCGCTCCTCCATTCGGGCGGCGTCGGTTTTAAGGCGCAAATTTTCCTCGGAGAGCTCGGAGTTTTTCGACGCCGCCTGCGCCGAAGTTTTTTCGGCAATCTCCCTTAAAACGCGCTCCTTGCCAAGCAAAATTTCAGCCTGGGCGAGGCTTTCGCGCGCCTCTTTTAGCGACGCCCGGGCTTTGAATTTTCCCCTAAGCTCCGCGGCAAGCCAAACCGCAAGCGCGGCGCACAAAACCGACAATAAAAAGCAAACTGCAACCGATAAGCTCATTTAAAAAAAAAATACGTTCAAATTCTTGCTCAAAATAAATCATTTATTTTTTATTATT
>JAFXRX010000267.1 GCA_017526045.1 Opitutales bacterium | reverse complement strand
CTGGTTGAAATAAAAAAATCGATACAGTCCAGGATGAAAGAAATCGAAAAAAATTCGGGCAAATAGGCGCCGGAATTTCCCGCTATTGCCCCTGCTTTTCCGGGCTCTCTTTTTCCTTTGGCAAATTTCTCCTTATATCCTCGTTTACAAAATCCTTCACAAAATCCTGCAATTCGGGGGAAAGGCTTTTAAACGCCTTTGAAAAGTTCTCCAAATCTTTTGCGTTCTTTCTCGCGGCGTCTTCTTCGAGGTTTTCATTTTCGGTTTTATTTTCCCGGCTTTCAATTTGCGCCGCGCTTTCGCTTTCAGGCAGATTTTCCTCCGCATTGCCCCGGTTGCCGCGCGCGGGAAAAAGGCATAGAAAAATAAATGTCAGCGCAAACATAAAGCCCGCCGCAATCAGAATGGCGAAAATCTGCTTGCGCCCTGGATTTTTTGCGGAATTTTGCCTGCGGCGGCTTATGGCCGACAATTCCTCGAGCAGGCTTTGCCAGTTTGGAAATCTGTCCTCCTGCCTGTCTTGTTTTACCTTGAAGACGATTTTGTAAAATTCGTCCCATGTTTTTTTGCGGCTTTTTAAATCCTCTTCGGACCAATTTTGCGGGTACTTGTTTTTGGCGTCTTTTGATTCCGACGGGGACATGCCCGAAAACAGGGTATAGAACGTCATGGCAAAGCCCCACATGTCGGGGTCGCCGCCCGATTTTCTAAACCACTCCGGCGGGGTGTAGTCGGCGGTGCCCGCGCGGCTTAAGGATTGCGCGTCCTGCGCCGCGAGCCCGAAGTCGGAAATCATGGGCTTTCCCTTTATAAAGATAATGTTGGACGGCTTTATGTCGCGGTGCTTCAAGCCGCACCGGCCGATTGCCTCAAGCGCGCGCGCAATGGGGATTGCGATGCTTAAAATTTCGTCTTTTGAAAACCAGCCTTTGCCTTTTTGCAGGCGGTCTTTTATTGCGAGCTCGAGAGTTTTGGGGGCGTAGTTCGGCTCGGTGCACGCGGCGCCGCCCATGCCGTCGGCAAGCGGCATTGCATAATACATGTCGCCGCCGACTTTTATGGTTTCGTATATGGAAATTATGTTTTGCGCCAGGAAGCTTTCGCGGTTTTTTTTGTAGCAGTCTATCCCCCTGCGCTCGTGCTTGCGCTCGAAAAAATTTTCGACTTTTTTTAGCGCGACGTATTTGTCGATTTCTTCGTCGCGCGCCAAATAGACCGTTCCGAACCCCCCTCTGCCTATCTCCTTGAGGATTACGAAATGGCTTATTCTCTTGTTTTCGGCTTTCATCTTGAAAATTTATTTTTGGGTTGAATGCAAAATTATCAAAAGGCTTTGCGCGCGCGACATCGCCGTGTAGAGCGCGTTTTTTGGCCAGCGCGCCATGTCGCTTTTGTCGACGTCCAAAAGGACGACAGCGGGGGATTCGCAGCCCTTGAACTTCATGTAAGTCATGTACGAAACAACGCCGGAATCGTTGCCGGCATAGTTCTCGGCGATTTTGTACCCGCCGCATTCGGAGCAATTTTTAAGGCAGGTGTTTTTGAGCGAGCGCGCGCCTAAAATGACGATGTCTTTGCCCTTTACGCCCTGCTTTTTCAGCCCTTCCAAAACGCCGCAAAGCTTTTCAAGGCGGGCTTTTTCGCAGGGGATGAAATATTCCTCGACGTTCCTGCCTTCGGGGGCTGCGTTGGGAATTTCGGCGTTCTCAAAGGACATCATAGGCTTTATTTTCTCGAAAATTTTTTTTGCGTTGCGCAGGTTCCGCGAAAGGCTGACGTTGTTTTCGCACTGCGGGATTTCGCCCGCCCATTCGTAAATCTTTTGGTCGGTGTCGTAAAAGACGTGCAGGCTCCCGCCGTCCGAAACGAGCATTTGCACGGCCTTCCACATCTCCTCCGAAAAATCCTGCCCTTCGTCGACAATGACGGCGCCGTAGCCAATCCCGTATTTTTCTATGCGGCTTTGCGCCATTTTGGGGATTGCGAAAGGCCAAGTGCGCGGGTCGGATTGATAGCGGTCGATTTCCTCTTTTGAAAGGTTGCTGAGGTTGCAGCAGAAATCCAAAAACGCCACGGCCTCCAGCCCGTCGACATTTTCCGCGGCCTCCTTCAGCTTCGAGGCGAGGGCGCGGTTGTAGCATGCAAGCAGGACGCTCTTGCCGCTTTTTGCGAATTTGCGCGCGAGCGTTTGCGCGATGAAGGTCTTGCCCGAGCCTGCGCACCCGCGCACGTTCGCCCTTTTCAGGTCTTTTAAAATTTCGACCGAGCCGAGCAGCAGGGGGCGCGTCTGCTCCGAAAATATTTTGCCTGAGAATTTTATTTCCCTGGGCAGGTCGTCTTCGCCGCCGCACGAGGGGGAGAGCCTGCCGCGGATTGCCTCGATTGAAAGCGGAGCTCCGCGCCTGTCGACGCGGCATTTTTTCAAAATTTCAATGCAGAAATTTTTAAGATTTACAAGATTGCCCTTTTGGATTGTTATTCCCTCCGCTTCCGGCGGGAGGGTTTTTTCGTCG
>JAFXRX010000266.1 GCA_017526045.1 Opitutales bacterium | reverse complement strand
AGGCGGCGACGGCGCGGGCGACAATTTCCTCGTTGAAGCACCACAAGTCCTCCAAAGAGCCGCCGCCGCGCGTAATCACAAGCAAATCCAAGCCCAAATTTTGCGCGGCGGAAATCTGCGCCGAAATTTCCCGCGCCGCCTCCGCGCCCTGGACGCGCGAAGGAAGAACGACAATTTCGCCCTTCCACCCGCGCCTGCGCAATATGCTTATAAAGTCCCTGACTGCGGCTCCCGTCGGCGAAGTAACCACGCCGATTTTGCGCGGCAAAAACGGGATGGGCTTTTTCCTGTCCTTGTCGAAAAGCCCCTCTTTTGCAAGGCGCGCCTTCAGCTCTTCGAACTTCTGCGCGAGCTCGCCCGCGCCGTCGGGCATCATGGCTTTTACGACAAGCTGGTAGGAGCCCCGCGCCTCGTACACGGAAATTTCGCCGTACGCCAAAACCTTCATGCCCTCTTTGGGCTCGATTTCCATTCCGCGCCGAAAGCCCTTGAAAAGCACCGCGGAGATTAGCGCGTTTTCGTCCTTTAGCGAAAAATAAACGTGCCCGCTCGAATAATTTTTCACGCCCGAGATTTCGCCCCTTATCCACAACTCGGGGATTTCCAGCGCCACAAGCCTCTTGAGCCTGCTTGTAAATTCGCCGACGCTCAAAATTTCATCGCTCGATTTCAGAAAGCCCATCTTTGCCCCGCCCTTTCCTTTTTAAAATTCTCGCCGCCGCAACCAAGACGCAAATCATGCTCGCCCCGAAAATAAACGCCGCAAAATCGCCGCGCACAATCCCCTCGGCAAAATAAATGTAGCCCGAAACGTGGAACGCCTGCACCGCCATGGAAACTATCATGTACTTTTTAAATCCGACGCCCGAAAGCCCCAGCAGATAATTTTGCGCGCACAGCGGGTTGCCCGGAATCATGCGCACCAAAAATACGAAGTCGCCCTCGCTTTCGGTTATTTTCGGGGCTTTTACGCCTCGCCTTTCAAGGGCGGAGCGGGCGAAATCCGCGAATTTTTTGCTCAAGAAATAGCAGAATGCCATATTCAAAACCACGCCGAAATAGCACAGCAGCACGACGCCGAGCATATTTTCGACGCTCGTGCCCGCCGCGAAATAGACTGGCGTAACGGGCAGCATGAATATCGGCAGCAGAAAGCACGCAACCGGATAAGCCCAAAGCGGCATATTCTCGATTTTTTCAAACGCGGATTTTGAGAAGTCTTTTATAAGCTCCGCGGCTGCGCAAAAATTTTCCCTGAAGCAAAAGGCCGCCAAAACTGCCAACACCAGAATTGCGATTGCAAAAAACAAAAGCATTTTAATTTTGCCCTTAAAAAAATTTTTCATTTTTCCACAAGCCATTTTTCGATATGCAAAGCGCAGTTTTGCATTACATTTGGAATGTTTTTTTCGATGTCGCAGTTTTCGGAAAAGTCGCTGACAACCTTTACCGTGGCAAAATTTTTGAGGTCGAAGCCCGAAAGCGCAAGCGAGCCCAGCAGCCCGTAGCACTCCATGTCCGCGAAATCCGCGCAAGAGGCGTATTTTGCCCTGTCCGCCGCGCGCGTTATCGGCCGCGACGATGAAATCAGAGTGTTGCCGTTTTCGGCGATAAAAAATTCCTCCCCGCAAAACGGGTCGGCGCAAACAACTTTTCCGATTTCAAAAACATCTCCGATTTTGCCTTTTTTTTAGAGCGCGCCGCACGCGCCGACGTTT
>JAFXRX010000265.1 GCA_017526045.1 Opitutales bacterium | reverse complement strand
TAACCATATTTTTGGCTCTTGTTTTCGGCGGCAAAAACGCAGCCCTTGTGTCTCTGGGCCCGACGTTTTACGTTTTGTGGCACAACCTCTACAACGCCCTGCAAATTTATTTGTACGACAAGCGCGCGGTGTCGCGCAAACGGGGGCGCGCAAAAAAATAGGCCGCCGGCGAAATTACGAGCGCCTTGCAAACGCGAAGGCGCGCACGTTTTTAAACCCGCATTTTTTGAGTGTTCTTGCGCACTCGTTCAACGTCGCGCCGCTTGTCATTACGTCGTCGACGACCACAATTTTTGCGCCTTTGTCTATTTTGTTTTTGAGCTTTTTGGAAACTTCGAACGCCCCGCGCACGTTTAAAATTCTGTCTTTTTTAGTTAGAGCCGTCTGCGTCGTAGTCGGGCGTTTGCGGATAAGCAGATTTTCGACTTTCAAATCCAGAGCGGCGTGCATTTTTGCGATGCCTTTGCAAAATACCTCGCTTTGATTGTAGCCGCGCTTTCTAAGCCTTGAAGGATGAAGCGGCGCGGGCACCAAAATCGCGCCTCTAAAAAAATCTTTCGCATTTTTGACTTTTGAGACGAAACGCGCCATGTCTTTTGCAACGTATGTTCCGCCGCGGTATTTGAGCTCCAATACAAGCTCCCTGCCCGCCTGCGCGTACTCGCAAACAACCATAGCCTCGTCAAAATAAAGCTCCTCGCCCTCGCATTTTGCGCAGCCGAATGCCGAAACGGGCGCGATTTCGGCGCAGCGTTTGCAGCGCGGAACCTGCGCAATAAAAGAGCCGCCCGCGCATTCCCCGCACAAATAGTCGAAGCCGCCGCGCGGATTTTCCTTTCCGCAAACAATGCAGTGGCGCGGAAAAATAAAATCCAAAAATTTTTTTAGGGCTGCCATAATGATTAAGAAATCAGGGGCGGACGCAAATTTCCGAATAGCACGCCTTGTTTTGCGCAAGGCATTCGATGTCTGTTGGCAGCCCCCCGCGCGAGACGCCCGAATCTATCGCGTACTTGAACGAAAATTTGCCATCGGGATTGCGCTTGTAGAAAGGCAAAAGCTTTACGGAGGCGGGCTCGCACTTGACAAACTCCGCGCCCTCCGCGTACTCGGAGGGGTAGTTTATATTGATTGCATTCCCGATGCGGAAATTGCCCTGTTTTACTTTTTCGCGCACGAAATCCGCGCAATGCCTGCATGCCGCGGCGAGAATTTTATCGAGCTTTTCGGGCGGCATTTGGTGCGAGAGGCGGCAAATTTCGTAATACTCGTTTGCAAGCTGCAGCGACGCCGCAAAAGATGCAATTCCCCAGCCCGCGCCCTCGGCAGCCGCCGAGAATGTCCCCGAGCTCCACAAAAGCGGCAAGCCCAAATTCTGCCCGATGTTTATGCCCGAAACCACCGCGTCGGGCATTTCCCCCTCGCAAAGATGGCCGAGCGCGATGTTTACGCAGTCGCAAGGCGTGCCGTCGAGCGCGAAAATTTTTGCGTTTTTTAGCGGCGAATTTTGCGGGGAAAGCGTCAGAGTTTTGTGGCGGCTGAACGCCCTGCCTATCCAGCTTTGCTCTTGGGCGGGCACGACGGCCAAAACTTCGTCGGCAACTTCCGCAAACGCTTCGAGAAAGCGGTTTAAGAAGGGCGACGATATTCCGTCGTCGTTTGAAATCAAAACTCTGCGCAATTTCATTTAAGCCTGCGGCTTGGATTCGGAAAGAGGCTCGCCGCGCAAAAATTTGTTGATGCTTGCCGCCGCCTTCTTCGCTTGGCCCATCGCGCTGATTACAGTCGCCGCGCCGCTTACGACGTCGCCGCCCGCAAAGACGCCCGCCATCGAGGTCTGCAGCGTTTCGGGGTCGACTTCCAGCGTGCCCTTCTTGGTGGTTTTGAGATTGTTGCAGGTCATCGGAATGAGCGGGTTCGGGCGGTTGCCGATTGCCGCCACAATGGCGTCGCACTCAATCACAAATTCGCTGCCGGGAATTTCCACGACGCCCCTTCTGCCTGAAGCGTCGGGCTCGCCAAGCTGCATTCTTACGCATTCAAGCCCGACAACCCTGCTGTTTTCGTCGGCGACGACGCGCTTGGGCGCAGTCAGAAGCTCGAAGTTTACGCCCTCCTGCTCGGCGTGGTGGACTTCCTCCGCGCGGGCGGGCATTTGCTCGCGGGCGCGGCGGTAAACCAAAGTCGACTTCGCGCCTGCCCTGAGCGCGGTTCTTGCGGAGTCCATTGCGACGTTGCCGCCGCCGACAGTTATGATGTGGCGCGCCTTAATCGGGGTTGTGCCGTAAGTCGGGAATGCGTACGCCTTCATGAGGTTGAACCTCGTCAAAAATTCGTTTGCCGAAAATACGCCGACGCTGTTTTCGCCGGGGATGCCCATGAAGTTGGGAAGCCCCGCGCCCGAGCCGATGAACACCGCGTCAAAGCCGTTTGCCAAGAGCTCGTCGACAGTCTGCATTTTGCCGACAAGGTGGTTCAAATGGATTTTCACGCCGAGGCTTTTGAGAGTGTTGACTTCGTGCAAAACGATTTCTTTGGGCAGGCGGAACTGCGGGATGCCGTACATCAAAACGCCGCCGGGGAAGTGCAGGCCATCGAAGACTTCGACCTCGTGCCCAGCAAGGGCAGTGTCGAGAGCCGCCGTAATTCCCGCGGGGCCGCAGCCGATGATTGCGACCCTCTTGCCCGTCGGGGCGGCTTTTTCGGGAATTTGCTCCAGGTCGTTCTGGCGGACGTAGTCGGCGGCGAAACGCTCCAACGAGCCTATTGCGACGGG
>JAFXRX010000264.1 GCA_017526045.1 Opitutales bacterium | reverse complement strand
GAGCTGCGCAAGAAGTTCAGGGGCAAGCCCGAGCACGTCATAAATTATTTGAGATTTATCGCCGAGGAGGCTCGCGAAATTTTGGCAAGCCTGGGGCTGCGCTCGCTCGAAGAGGCTGTCGGCAGAAGCGACCTTTTAAACAAGGACGAGGCTCTCGATTTCTGGAAGTCCAAGAACCTCGACTTCAGCGCGGTGTTTGCGCCCGCCTCGAAAGATTGCCCGCAGTTTTGCGAAAAAATCGCCCCGCGCGAAATGCCGCAGGCCTTCGATAAAAAGCTTTTGGCGCATTTCAAAGGCGCAATCGAAACTTCCCAAAAGATGTCGGGCGAATTTGAAATCCACAACTACGACCGCAGCGCGGGCGCGATGCTCTCGGGCGTCGTCGCAAAAAAATACGGCGACGGCGGGCTTGCGGCGGACACGATTGTCGCAAACTTCAAGGGCTGCGCGGGGCAGAGCTTCGGCGCGTTCTTGTGCGGCGGACTGCGCTTCAACTTGCAGGGCGAGGCGAACGACTACGTCGGCAAGAGCCTTTCGGGCGGCGAAATCGTGATAACTTCGCCCGAAATTTTGCGCGAACACTCCGCGCAAAACGTAATCGCGGGCAACGTGATAGGCTACGGCGCAACGTCGGGCAAAATCTACCTAAACGGCATTGTCGGCGAGCGTTTCGCAATCCGCAACAGCGGCGCGACTTTGGTCTGCGAGGGCGCGGGCGACCACTGCTGCGAATACATGACAGGCGGCAGAGTCGTCGTTCTGGGCTCGACTGGCTTTAACTTCGCAGCCGGCATGACGGGCGGGCTTGCCTACGTTTTGGACGAGACGGGCGAATTCGACAGGAGATGCAATCTCGAAAGCGTCGACCTTGAAAGCGTCCCCGAAAATTCCGAAGCGGAGGCGGAGCTGAGAGCCGCAATCGAAGATTTCCGCGCCGCCACAAACAGCGCGAGGGCGCGGGAAATTCTCGAAAATTGGGATGACTTCCTTCCGAAATTCGTAAGGGTATTCCCGATAGACTACAAGAACGCGCTCGCAAAAAAATCTTAAAAAAGGCTCGATTTATGTTGAAGGATTTTTTGGACATCCCGCGGCGCAACGCCGCCTACCGAGCAAACCGCACGTCCGATTTTTTAGACGTCGAAATTCGCGCGGGCAAGGCGGAGATTTTGGAGCAGGCGCGCCGCTGCATGGGCTGCGGCATCCCGTTTTGCCACGCCTACGGCTGCCCGCTTGCAAACAACATTCCCGAATTCAACGCTGCCGTTTGCGGGGGCAGGTTCGAGTACGCGTACAAAATTTTGTCGCTTACATCCCCGTTTCCGGAGTTCACCTCGCGCATCTGCCCCGCGCTCTGCGAGGCGTCATGCTGCGCGGGGCTGCCCTCGCAGCCGATGGCGGTTAAGCAGACGGAATTTTTCATAATCGAAAACGCCTTCAAAAACAACCTCGTGCGCCCGCGCGCCCCGCAGTCGAGAAACGGCAGGCGGGTCGCTGTCGTGGGCTCGGGGCCCTCGGGGCTCGCCTGCGCCGACAGGCTAAACGAGATGGGCTACGAAGTCTGCGTGTTCGAAAAAAACAGCAAGGCGGGCGGGCTTTTGCGCTACGGCATCCCGAATTTCAAGCTCGAAAAAGACATAATCGACAGGCGTATCGCACTCATGGAGGACGCGGGAATTTCGTTTGAATACGATGTTGAAATTGCTAAGGACGTGTCGCTTGATTTCCTTAAAAGAAAGTTCGGCGCGGTCTGCCTTTGCGTGGGCGCCGAAGAGCCGCGCGACCTTAAAATAAAGGGCAGGGAGCTTGGCGGCATACATTTTGCGCTCGACTTTTTGGGCTCGCAAATGCGCTATTTGCTGCGCGAAAAAGACGGGCTTGAAATTTCGGCAAAAGGCAAAAACGTTCTCATAATCGGCGGCGGCGACACAGGCAGCGACTGCCTGGGAACGGCAATTCGCCAGGGCGCAAAAAATGTTGTGCAAATCGAGATTATGCCCGAGCCCCCCGCGGAGCGCGACGCCTCAACGCCCTGGCCGATGTGGGAATACAAAAAGCGCACTTCAAGCAGCCACTTGGAGGGCGGCAAAAGAATGTGGAGCGTTGGCAGCTGCGAATTTTTGGGCGAAGGCGGCAATGTCCGCGCCCTGAAAGCGAAGCGGCTCAGCTGGAAAATCGAAAACGGCAGGCCGAAGTCCTTCGAGGAAATAGAGGGCTCCGAATTTGAAATCAAGGCGGACTTGGTTTTGCTTTGCATGGGCTTTACGGGCGTCAAAAAAAGCTTGGCGGCTGAAAACCCCGAATTGGAGCTGACTGCGCGCGGGGTTTTTAAAACCGACGCTTTCGGCGCGGCGGGCATTCCAAAAATTTTCGCATGCGGCGACGCCGCAAACGGGGCGTCTTTGGTCGTAAGGGCAATCGCCTCGGGCAGAAATCTTGCGGAAAATATTGACAAAAATTTTGCGACAATCCTACAATAAACCCCCCGTACACAATGGATAATTTACACCAAAATATCGCGGTATTAAAAAAGATAAGCCATTTGATTGCGAAGCACTCGCCGGTCTCGGAAATGATTTCGCAAATACTCGATATTTTATACGCGGAGATGGGCTTTTTGCGCGGCACAATAACACTGCGCGAGGGCGACATGCTCGTAATCGAAGCCTCGCAGGGGCTCAATAAAAACGAAATCGAGCGCGGCACATACCGCGTGGGCGAGGGCATAACGGGCATGGTCGCGCAGGAGGGCAGGCCGCGCGTCATCGCCGACGTCTCCAAGGAAAAGTCGTTCCTAAACCGCACGGGCGCGCGCAGCGGCGAAAAAAACGTGGCGTTTATCTGCGTCCCGGTCGTGTACATGGACAACGTAATCGGCACAATCAGCATCGACCGCAAGGTCGACAAAAACACAAACCTCGAATCCGACCTTCACCTTCTGGAAATCATCGCCGACATCATGGCGGACGCGATTTTCGTCTCGTACACGGAAATCGAGGAGCGCAAAAAGCTGATTTCCGAAAACCGCCGCCTGCAGCTCGAGCTCGACAACAAAATGCGCCCCGACGAGATTGTCGGCAACTGCTCGGGCATGAAGAACGTCTATTCGATGATTTTCAAAGTCGCCTCCTCAAACGCGACGGTTTTAATCCGCGGCGAATCGGGCACCGGCAAGGAGCTTGTCGCCCGCGCAATCCAGAAAAATTCAATGCGCCGCGACGCCCCGTTTGTTTCGATAAACTGCGCCGCGCTTCCCGAGGGGCTTATCGAAAGCGAGCTCTTCGGCCACGAAAAGGGCGCGTTTACGGGAGCCATAAACCGCAAGACGGGGCTTGTTGAAATCGCGGACAAGGGAACGCTTTTTTTAGACGAAGTGGGAGACCTTCCCATGATGATGCAGCTGAAGCTTCTGCGGTTTATACAGGAGCATTCCTACTACCGCGTCGGCGGCGGCGAGGAGCGCAAGGTGGACGTAAGAATAATCGCCGCAACAAGCCGCAACCTCGAGGAAATGATAAGGCAGGGGACTTTCCGCGAGGACTTGTACTACCGCCTCAACGTGTTCCCGATTTACATGCCCTCGCTGCGCCATCGCAAAAGCGACATCACGATTTTGGCAGAGCACTTTTTGCAGAAGTACAATTTAATCCACGGCAAAAACGTCGCACGAATTTCCACACCCGCCATAAGCATGCTAATGTCCTATTTCTGGCCGGGCAATGTAAGGGAGCTTGAAAACTGCATGGAATACGCGGTTTTGAACACGTCCGACAACGTCGTAAGCGGCTACAACCTACCGCCTTCGTTGCAGACCGACATATCCTGCAAGAGCGCGCCCGCGGGCGGAATTTCCGCGCCCGAAGCCGCGGACTACGAAACGCTCGTCGCAAACTTCGAGCGCGAAATCATCATAAACGCGCTCAAAAAAACAAACGGCAACGCGACCGCAGCCGCGAAAAATCTGCACACCACGGCGCGAATAATTTTATACAAAATAAAAAATCTTGGCATCGACCCGCATCTGTACAAAATTTCCTGACAAAATAAAAATTTCAAACGTCAATCAAATTTATGAAAAAAGCGTATTTGCTTCTCGAAGACGGCACAAGGCTTGAGGGCGAGAGCTTCGGCTCGGAAACTCCCGCAAGCGGCGAAGTCGTCTTTAACACCGCAATGACGGGCTATCCCGAAAGCCTGACCGACCCCTCGTACGCGGGGCAGCTGATGGTGCTTACTTATCCTTTAATCGGCAACTACGGCGTGCCCTCCACCGCGCTGCGCCCCGACGGCATCCCCGAATTTATGGAAAGCGGCAGGATACACGCCTCCGCCTTGATTGTCGGCGATTACAGCAGGGAGTACAGCCATTGGAACGCCAAGGAAAGCCTCGCGCAGTGGCTTAAGCGCGAGGGCGTCGCGGGAATAACTGGCATCGACACCCGCGCGCTGACAAAAATTTTGCGCGAAAGCGGCGTCATGGCGGGCAGGGTAGTTTTTGACGAAGGCGAAAAATTTTCATCGGATTGCGACTACGCGGGCATAAATTTTGTCGACAAAGTTTCGTGCAAAGAAATTGTCCGATACAACGAGAACGCGCCAAAAAAAGTCGTGCTCTTGGACTGCGGCGTGAAGGCGAACATCATACGCTGCCTTTTAATCCGCGGCGTGGAGGTCGTGCGCGTGCCGTGGAATTTCGACTTTACGAATATGCAATACGACGGGCTTTTCATTTCGAACGGCCCGGGCAATCCCGACATGTGCGAAGAGGCTGTGAAAAACATCCGCAAGTCTTTTGAAAAATCAAAGCCGATATTCGGCATCTGCATGGGCAACCAGCTTTTGGCAAAAGCTGGCGGGGCGAGCGTCTATAAATTGAAGTACGGGCACCGCAGCCACAACCAGCCCGTAAGAATGCTCGGCACAAACCGCTGTTTCATCACAAGCCAAAACCACGGCTACGCGGTCGACACCTCCACTCTCGGCGCGGACTGGGAACCCTATTTTGAAAATATGAACGACGGCTCGAACGAAGGCATAAGGCACAAGTCCAAGCCGTTTTTTTCTGTGCAGTTCCACCCTGAGGCGGCGTCCGGGCCGACCGACACGGAATTTCTTTTCGACGAATTTATAAAATTGCTCTAAGATGAAAAACTCCATAAAAAAAGTTCTGCTTTTGGGCTCGGGCGCGCTGAAAATAGGCGAGGCGGGCGAATTTGACTATTCGGGCAGCCAAGCTTTGAAAGCCTTGAAGGAAGAGGGCATTGCAACGGTTTTAATCAACCCGAACATCGCGACGGTCCAGACCAGCGAAGGCATTGCCGACAACATTTACTTCTTGCCCGTAAACCCGTATTTTGTAGAGAAGGTAATCGACAAGGAGCGCCCCGACGGCGTGCTGCTTTCATTCGGCGGGCAGACCGCCCTCAACTGCGGCGTCGAGCTTTACAAAAACGGCGTCTTTGAAAAGTACGGCGTGAAAGTTTTGGGCACTCCCGTTCAGGCTATCATCGACACCGAAGACCGCGAGCTCTTTGTAAAGCGCCTCGACGAAATCGGCGTAAAGACAATAAAAAGCGAGGCTGTCGAAAACATCGAAGACGCGCGCGCCGCCGCCGAAAAATTGCAGTACCCCGTCATCATCCGCGCGGCGTACGCGCTTGGCGGCCTGGGCTCGGGCTTTTGCGACAACGTCGAAGAGCTCAACGCGCTTGCGGAAAAAGCGTTTTCGTTCTCCCCGCAAGTCTTGGTTGAAAAGAGCCTGAAAGGCTGGAAGGAAATCGAATACGAAGTCGTGCGCGACAAATACGACAACTGCATTTGCGTCTGCAATATGGAAAACTTCGACCCGCTCGGCATCCACACGGGCGAGAGCATCGTAATCGCCCCGTCGCAGACTTTGACAAATTCCGAATTCCACAAGCTGCGCGAGCTTTCCATACGCATCGTGCGCCACTTGGGCATTGTGGGCGAATGCAACGTGCAGTACGCCTTCGACCCGCAGTCGGAGGATTACAGGGTAATCGAAGTCAACGCTCGTCTTAGCCGCTCTTCGGCTTTGGCGTCGAAGGCGACGGGCTATCCGCTTGCGTTTGTGGCGGCAAAGCTCGGCTTGGGCTACGGGCTTTTCGAGCTCAAAAATTCCGTAACAAAAACAACGAGCGCGTTTTTCGAGCCCGCCCTCGACTACGTCGTCTGCAAAATTCCGCGCTGGGATTTGAGCAAGTTCCACGGCGTCGCCCGCGAGCTCGGCTCTTCGATGAAGTCCGTCGGCGAAGTCATGGCAATCGGAAGAACCTTTGAAGAGGCAATCCAAAAGGGCTTGCGCATGATAGGGCAGGGCATGCACGGCTTTGTGGAAAACAAGGAATTGAAGCTTGCCGACATCGACAAGGCTTTGCGCGAGCCGACCGACAACCGCATATTCGCAATCAGCAAGGCGATGCGCGCGGGCTACAGCGTCGGGCAAATCCACAGCCTTACAAAAATCGACAACTGGTTTTTGCAGAAGCTAAAAAATATAATGGATACGTCCATTGAGCTTCACTCGCTGCCGAAGTCCGAAAAAATTTCAATCCCGCTGCCGCTCTTAAAAAAGGCGAAATTGCAGGGCTTTTCCGACTTCCAAATCGCCCGCGCAATCGGCAGGGAATTAGACATCGACAAGGCGATTTTGGAAGTGCGCAGCTACCGCAAAAGCCTCGGCGTCGTGCCCGTCGTAAAGCAAATCGACACTCTCGCCGCCGAATATCCCGCGCAGACGAACTATCTTTATTTAACCTACGGCGGCACTGAAAACGACGTCGCGTATTTGGGCGACAAAAAGTCGATAGTCGTTTTGGGCTCGGGCGCGTACAGGATAGGCTCGTCCGTCGAATTCGACTGGTGCGGCGTGCAGGCTCTTAACACAATCCGCGCCTCGGGCTACCGCGCTGTCATGATAAACTACAACCCCGAAACTGTCTCGACCGACTACGACGTCTGCGACCGCCTGTACTTCGACGAGCTGACATTCGAGCGCGTAATGGACATCATCGAGCTTGAAAATCCGCACGGCGCAATTCTTTCGACCGGCGGGCAAATTCCGAACAACCTCGCGCTGCGCCTCGACAGCCAAAACGTGAATATTTTGGGCACGGGCGCAAAGAGCATCGACAACGCCGAAGACCGCGACAAATTCTCCGCAATGCTCGACCGCATCGGCGTCGACCAGCCCGAATGGCGCGCGCTGACATCCCTTGCCGACATCAATTCTTTCATCGAAAAAGTCGGATTTCCCGTCTTGGTGCGCCCCTCGTACGTTTTAAGCGGGGCGGCAATGAACGTCTGCTCGAACAAGGAGGAGCTCGAGCGCTTCTTAAAACTTGCGGCCGACGTCTCGCAAAAGCATCCCGTTGTGGTCAGCCAGTTTATCGAGCACGCAAAGGAAGTCGAAATGGACGCCGTCGCCAAAAACGGCGAGATAATCGCATACGCGATAAGCGAGCACATCGAGTACGCGGGCGTGCACTCGGGAGACGCAACAATCCAGTTCCCGCCGCAAAAACTCTACGTTGAAACGCTGCGCCGCATCAAGCGCATCTCGCGCCAAATCGCAAGCGAGCTCAACATCTCGGGTCCCTTCAACATCCAGTATCTTGCGCGCGACAACGACATAAAAGTAATCGAATGCAACCTGCGCGCCTCGCGCTCGTTCCCATTTGTAAGCAAGGTTTTGAAGCTCAACCTAATCGAGCTTGCCACAAAAATTATGCTGGGGCTCCCCGTCGAAAAGCCAAACAAAAGCCTTTTCGACCTCGACTATGTCGGCATCAAGGCGAGCCAATTTTCGTTCAACCGCCTGCAAAAGGCCGACCCCGTTTTGGGCGTCGACATGGCGTCCACAGGCGAAGTCGGCTGCATCGGCAACGACACGTCCTGTGCGGTTTTAAAGGCTATGCTTTCTGTCGGCTACCGCATTCCGCAAAAGAGCGTGCTGCT
>JAFXRX010000263.1 GCA_017526045.1 Opitutales bacterium | reverse complement strand
ATGAAAAAGCAGACCGAGGCTCTTTCGGCTTTGGGGCTTTTGAGCAGGTTTGTGGGCATGCTGACAGATTCGCGCTCGTTCCTCTCCTACTCCCGCCACGAATATTACAGAAGAATTTTGTGCAACCTCTTGGGCGAAGAAATGGAAAAGGGGCTTTTGCCAAACGACATCGAGCTCGTCGGCCAAATGGTATCGGACATCTCCTACAACAACGCCGCAAGCTACTTTAAATTCTAAAAATTTTACGCTCCATACTACAACAACAAGGAAACATTATGCTAAAAATAGGACTAATAGGGCTCGGGCCGATAGGCTCGCTTCACATCGACAACCTTACAGGCGGCAAGATAAAAGACGCCGAGCTTGTCTGCGTCTGCGACATGCGAAAAGTCGACAACCCCAAAATTGCCGACATCCCGTTTTTTTCCGACACAGACCGGATGCTAAAAGAAGGCGGAGCCGACGCAATCGTCATTGCAACGCCCTCTTTCACGCACTTCGACCTCGCAAAAAAATGCCTGATGGCGGGCAAAAACGTCTTGGTCGAAAAGCCCATAGCCCTTTGCAGCGCGGACGCCAAGAAATTGCAGGAGCTTGCCAAAAAGCAGAATAAAATTTGCGCCGTCATGCTAAACCAGCGCACGACGCCGATTTACAGGCGCATAAAGGAAATGGTATCAAGTGGCGAAATCGGGAAGGTCAACCGCGTTTCGTGGAACATGACAAACTGGTTCAGGCCGCAAATCTACTTCGACATGAGCGTCTGGCGCGGGCTTTGGAAGGGCGAAGCCGGCGGCGTTCTCATAAACCAGGCAATCCACAACATCGACGCCTTCGCTTGGATTTTCGGGCTGCCGCAGTCTTTGAGGGCGTGGTGCAAATTCGGCAAATACCACAACATCGAAGTCGAGGACGAAGTCTCCTGCTACATGGAATACCCCGAAGAGATGACTGCGACTTTCATAACCTCAAGCGGAGAGCACCCGGGCTCAAACCGCTTTGAAATTTCGGGCGACAAAGCCTACGTCATCGCCGAGGACGGCAAGCTGCGCATAAGCAAATTTAAAGACGGGTCTGCGCGCGACTTCACGCTCAACACAAAGTACGCATTCGGCACTCCCGAAACTGTCGAATCTGTCGAGGAGTTCGACGGCAAGGGCGGGCAGCACGCTGAAGTCATGAACAATTTTGCGGGCGCGTGCCTTGGCAAAAACAAATGCGACTACGGCGCAGACCAGGGAGTTTTGTCGCTTACTTTGGCAAACTCGATGCTTTATTCGTCGCTTACAAGCGCGGAAATAAAATTCCCGTTCGACGACGAGGCGTACGCGAAAATTCTTGCGCAAAAGCAGGCGGCAAGCGAACTTCGCAAAGAAGTGCGCAAAGATTTCATTTTGGATTTCAACAAGTCGTTCCGCTAAAATATGCAAAAACACTCCACAGGCTACGACTACGTCCCCGACGGCGGCAGCGAAAAAGTAATCGAGGGCGGCGCGCTGAAATTCGCCGCGGCGGGGCTCGACCACGGGCACATTTACGCCATGACGCAAGGCATGCTTTCGGCGGGCGCGGAGTGCAAATGCGTCTGGGATCCCGACCCCGAAAAGATAAAAAATTTCCAAAAAAAGTTTCCGCAAATAAAGGCGGCAAAGTCACTGGAAGAAATCTTATCGGATAGTGAAATAAAGCTTGTCGCAAACGCGGGCATTCCCGCAATGCGCTTTGAAATGGGCAAAAAAGTCCTGCTTTCAGGCAAGGATTTTTTCGTGGACAAACCTCCGTTTACGACGCTTGGGCAGCTCGAAGAAGCCGAAGCTCTCGTCAAAAAAACGGGCAAAAAGTACATGCCATACTTTGCCGAAAGAATTCACAACGAGGCGGCGGAAAAGGCAAACGAGCTCGTAAAAGCGGGCGCGATTGGCAGGGTCTTGCAGGTTCTAATTCTTGCGCCGCACCGCCTTTCAAAGAGCGCGCGCCCCGATTGGTTTTTCAAAAAAGACCTCTACGGCGGAATTTTGTGCGACATTGGCTCGCACCAGTTCGAGCAGTTTTTGGAGTTCACAGGCTGCGACGAAGCCCAAGTTGTCAGCGCGCGAGCCTGCAATATGGCAAACCCCGAATTTCCGGAGCTTCAAGACTTCGGAGAGGCTCTTGTTAAAACAAAAAACGGCGCCTCTTGCTATTGCAGGGTGGACTGGTTCACCCCCGACGGACTCCCCGTCTGGGGCGACGGCAGGACTTTTATTTTGGGGACGGAAGGCTACATAGAAATCAGAAAGTACATCGACTATTCGCGCGAAGGCAATCCGCCGCAAACGCTTTATTATGCGGATAAAAAAGGCGTCCACTGCCTCGACTGCCGCGGCATGGGCTTCCCGTTCTTTGCGAAATTTGCACTCGACATTTTAAACCGCACCGAAAACGCGATGACTCAATCGCACGCATTCGCCGCGGCGCGGCTGTGCCTGACAGCGCAAATGAAAGCGGACAACAAAATTTAAAAAAACCAAAAAATATGAGCGAACAAAACAACAAACAAAACGCGCAGCTTGAAGCCGACAGAAGCACAATTCTAAACGCGAAAGCAAAAGGCAGGCTCGCGACACTCAAAGCCTATGTGAAATTCTCCGCCCCCGGCTGGCTGCAAAGCGCGACCACTCTCGGCGGCGGCTCGCTTGCCTCCGCGCTCTACCTGGGCGTTCTGGGCGGCTGCTGCTTTATGTGGCTGCAGCCGTTTGCGATGGTCTTGGGCATTATCACGCTTTCTGCAATCGCCTACATTTCCCTTTCCATAAAAAACAAGCCGATGCGCGAATTGAACGCGCACATAAGCCCGATTTTGGGCTACGGCTGGGCGATAGCCTCGATGGTCGCCTGCCTTGTAAACGCCATGCCGCAGTTTGCGTTGGGCGTCGCCTCAATCCAGCAAAACCTCTTCAAGGGCGTCGTGCCGATGGGCAAAACCAGCGAATGCGCCATAACGCTTTGCTTCTTCCTCGCCGCAATGGGGCTAATTTTGCTCTACTCTGCGGGCGGCAAGGCTGCGAAGCTTTTTGAAAGAATAATAATGCTGAGCGTCGCCACAATCGTAATCTGCTTTTTCAGCGTCGTTGTATTTTTGGCTACGCAGGGCGAAATCGACTGGGCGAAAGTCTGGCGGGGCTTCATTCCGAATTTGTCGGTGCTAAGCTCCCCCTCCCCCGACTTCATGGAAGCTCTAAACAAGCTTGGCGACAGCACAAAAGAGTACTGGTCGGGCGCAATCGTAAAGGAGCAGCGCGACGTGATAATTTCCGCGGCGGCAATGGCGGTTGGCATAAACATGACGTTCCTCTTCCCCTACTCCATGCTCAAAAAGGGCTGGGACAAGGATTTTAGAGGCCTTGCGATTTTCAACCTCTGCACAAGCCTCTTTGTGCCGTTTTTGCTCGCGACTTCGTGCATAGTAATCGCGGCGGCTTCGCAGTTCCACGCCAAGCCCGTCGAAGGCTTGGTTGACGCCATTTGGACGACAACGCCAATTCAAGACGAAGCAAATTACACCACGATGCCCATGGCGTATGTCGATAAATCCGGCAAATACCAAAACTACATAAAAGAGCTCGTTCCAAACGGCGCGGCCGTAATTTATTTGAACCTCGAAAAAGGCAAGGAGCTTCCGCCCGAAAACCTCGTCGCCCCCTACCTCAGCCTGCTCGAAAAAAGCTTGAAGCAGCAAAAATTAATAGCCGACACCAAAACCGCATATAAAGACGAAATGCTCGTTTCATCCCTCTTAACGCGCGAAGAAAAGCAGGTTGTCTCGATGCTCGTAAAAAGAGACGCTATGAACCTCGCCTCGACTCTCGCGCCGCTTGTGGGCGACAAGGTCGCAAAATACATTTTCGGCATAGGAGTGTTCGCGATGGCTTTGAACGCAACGCTTATGAACATGCTTATCTGCGGGCTTTGCTTTGCGGAAATCTTCGGCAAGTTCGGCAACCGCAAATGGGAGCTTACAGGCTCTGCCCTGGTATTTTTCAGCGCGTGCGTCTCGCTCTTCTTGGCGGGGGCAAAGATGTGGCTTGTAATTTACGCTGGCGTAATAACTATGGTATTGCTGCCGATTGCAAGCGGCGCGTTCCTCTCTATTTTGAACAGCCGCAGCATTCTTAAAGACGCGACCCCGCGCGGGTGGTCGAGAGTTATGTGGAATGCGCTTCTTGGCATCACGCTTTTGTGCACCTCGATTGCAAGCCTTTACGTCTTGCACAGCAAAATCGGGATTGCGGGGCCGATTGCATTCTTTGCGTTCATGGCGATTGTCGTTGCAAACTACATGTTCCTGCAGCGCAAAAAGGCTCAAAACTCTTAAAAATTTCTCAAAATAAAATTATGGAAAACCTATTTGACATAAAAGGCAAAGTCATAGTTGTAACGGGCTCGACCGGAGTGCTGGCGGGAGCCGCGGCGCAGTATCTTGCAAAAGAGGGCGCAAACGTCGTCTTCCTGGGCAGGCGCGAGGAAAAACTGCGCGAGGCGGTGAGCCTTGCAAAAGAGGCTGGCAGCGACGCAATGTACTGCGTATGCGACGTCTTGGACAAAGCCGCGCTCGAAAAGGCAAACGAAGAGATTTTGGCGCATTACGGCAAAATCGACGTTCTAATAAACGGCGCGGGCGGCAACATGCCAGGCGCCACAGTCCCGCCCGACAAGACGGTTTTTGACATCGACTTTTCGCAGTGGCAGGCTGTCATGAACCTGAATTTGGGCGGGACAATTCTGCCTATTTTGGTTTTCGGCAAGGCCTTTGAACATCAGAAGAAGGGCGTTATAATCAACTTCTCTTCGATGTCCTCAACGCAGGCTCTGACAAGGGTGATGGGCTACGGCAACGCGAAGGCGGGCGTCGACAACCTTACAAGGTGGCTTGCGGTGGAATTCGCAAAAAAATTCGGCTGCGGCATCAGGGTAAACGCCCTCGCCCCGGGCTTTTTTATAAGCGAGCAAAACCGCGCGCTTCTCACGAACCCCGACGGCTCCTACACAGCCCGCGGCAACGACGTGATAAAGAAAACGCCCTTCGGCAAGTTTGGAGTTGCCCGCGACATATTCGGAACTATCCACTTCCTCGCCTCCGACGCGTCGGAATTTTTGACAGGCGCGATAATCCCCGTTGACGGCGGCTTTTCGTGCTACACAGGCGTATAAAAATTTTTTTGGAAAAACATTATGAAAGAATATTTGGTTGAAGGTTTCAGGTGGTACGGCAAGCGCGACCACGTCCCGCTTTCGTACATCCGCCAGTCTGGCGCAACCGACCTCTTTTCGTCGCTGCACGAAATTCCGTACGGCGAAGTTTGGAGCGTCGGGGCGATAAAAGCGCACCAGAAAATCTGCCAAGACGCGGGGCTCAACTGGTCGGTGGTCGAGTCGCTGCCCGTGCACGAAGACATCAAAACGCAGCGCGGCAAATGGAAAGAGTACATAGAAAACTACAAAATCAGCCTGCGCAACTTGGCGGAATGCGGCATAAAAATTATCATCTACAATTTTATGCCCGTTCTGGACTGGATACGCACCGACTTGAAGTTCCGCCTTCCAGACGGCTCGCGCTGCTTGAGGT
>JAFXRX010000262.1 GCA_017526045.1 Opitutales bacterium | reverse complement strand
ATCGCCGATATTATGGAATTGGGGCGCTTTTTGAGCGTTTCAAGCGCGCTTAAAAAGCCCGCGCGGGGGCGGTTGAAAAGCATCGCGTTAAATTCCGCGCCCGCCTTCGCCTCAATCTCGCCCAGGTCGAAATTGTGCCTGAACGCTTTTGAAGGCGATTTTTTGGCGACAAATTCCGTCAAATTGCCGTCGCCGCCGACGCACTTAAATTCGACGTGGCTGTCGGCGTTTTCCGCGGCCTGCGTTGCGTCCAAAATGCCCCACTCTTTCAAGAATTTCCTTATCTCAAGCCCGCAGCCCCCGCTCCCTATTTTTGAGGAAAAGGCGACATCGCACTCAGGCGCAAAAGTTTTGATTACCCTAAGAGGAATTGCAACCGCCGAGCGGGGGCCCGAAATTTCGACGTTTAAAATATGCCCGATTGTTTCCAAAATTTTCCCAACAAGCGAATGCGGATAGCCCGCGTCAAATTCGCCCGCGGCGGAGTTTTTCCAGAGCCGCTCGATTTCTTCCGCCACAAGCTTGTCATAGCCGATTTGCGTTTCGACTTTCACCCTCAAAACGCAAATGCTGTCTCCAATTATTCTGCGCTTCATTTTAATCCAAAATCCAAGAGCCCTCGGGCTCGAAATCTTCGCGGGGGTTTTCGGCGTACGCAAGCTGGACCGCCCAGTTTGCGAAAACCTCGAAGTCCGCGTACGTTTTTGGGAACCTGCCGTCCAATTCAAAAGGCGCGCGCCCGCTCCAATTTTTGCATGTCAGCGCGACGCATGAGCCGTTCAGCCAGGCTGTTCTCGCCCTCGGAAAGTCGGGGCATTTGACTTCTACAAACCTGTTGAACAAGCTCGAATAAAAACGCAGATTTTCGCCCTTGTCGAATTCCGACTCGTCCGGCGGAATTACGACCATGCGCTTTTCGCCGTTGATTTCCAAAATGCGCCGCGCGAGCTCGTCGAGATCTTCGGCGTCGAAATATTTTTTAAGCTCCCGCACAATAGAGGGGTCTTTTTTGGGGTCTGTCATGAAAATAAAATTCGCCGACTCGAGCATCTCGACATTTTCGGCGGCGCCCGCATGGCGGCTGAAATTGTGCAGCCTGTACGAGACAAGCGGGTTTTTATCTTTGCGCGAAAGCACCTCGTCCGCGGCGTTTTTCGCGCCCTTTGCCGCCCTGTTTAAAAGCAGGACATTGGCCCTGCGCCCCAATACCGCCTCGATTTTCGCCAAATTGAGGCTGTACTTAAACGAGCTTCTGGGCGCCTGGTACATTCTGGCAGTCGAGCTTGCGCAGGGCTCCTCGAAGACGACGTCGAGCTGGTTGTCGCCCGCCCCGTCTTTGAGATATTCAAAATGCGCGGCAATCCCGCTTTCTGCAAGCGACTCCTGCGTCTTGCGCGTGCACCACTTCGACTTTTCCCCCGCCTTGTATGCAATGGCGCACTCGGCGGATTTTCCGCAAAAGCTCTTTATCAATTTTTCCGCCAATACAATCGAGGAGCGCGCGCCCTCCATTTGAAAATACGAGCTTTCCACGCCCTTCCACGAGCGTATGCGCCTGAAAAGGCTTTGCGGATAGCCCTCAAACAAAGCGCCTCCGCGCCTTATTTCGGGCTTCAAAGCCTTGCACTGCGCCGCCAAATCCGAGGCGTCGCGCCCCTGTGCCCTGAACCGGACGGCAAGGGGGCAAACGCCGCTTCCCAATACAAGATTTTCCATTATTTTTTACTGTTTCAATGGATTTTCAAGGTCGGGAAACCCGAATTATTTTATTCGGGATTCCACAATTTCGGTCGCCTTGTCGACGCCGAGTTTTCTTACCCTTTCAAGGATGTTTTCCCAATATTGGGCGTTGCCGCCGCCTCTTTTGCAGATTTCTTTCACGTAGTTTACTATCGTGTCCTTGATTTTATTTTTTTCATCCTCCAACTTTTTCTCGGGGTCGCCGCCGTTCTTGGATTTCTTGGATTTCGCGGGGGTTTTTTCGGAATTCTTTTTTTCCAAAATCTTTGCGAGAGCCTCGCAGGCACCCAGATATTCTTCCCTTGTGATGAAGGTGAATTTTTTCATGTTTAACAGAACCTTCATCAGTTGTTCTTCCAACATCGACAATTCCGGATTTTCCAGAATTTTCATCCAGTCGTCCCCATTCATCGACCCCAATTCGACGTCCTCAAATACGGTGTTCAATTTGTCGGAAATATCTTTTTTGCATGAAATTATATACTTTTTGTAT
>JAFXRX010000261.1 GCA_017526045.1 Opitutales bacterium | reverse complement strand
CCGCCTTCGTTGTTGCGGCCGTTCATGCCGCCGACAGCCGCGGGGCGGTAGTCGAGCTTAACAACTCTTACTTTCTTTATGCTGCCCTTTTCGACGCCCTCGACTCCCGCTCCGTAATAAATATTGCGGATGAACAAATAGCCCTTGTCCTTGGCGTAGTCCACCCTCGACTTTTCAAGTTGCGGAATTTTGCGCGGGGCGACTGCGACAGCCTGCTTGCAGTCGAGATATTCGTGGCGAGCCAAGAGTTCGCGGCGGCCTTCGCTATCCATCAAATACAAGCCGTAAGGCAGCGGGTACGAGCGGTTGTCGGCGTCGTACTGCTGAAATGTCACCAAAAACAAGCCCTCTGCGAGCGGGAACGGATACTGGAACTGCTCGCCCCTCTGCCCGTAGCCGTCAACCCTGACCGCCTTTTCCTTGCGGCGCGGAGCTAGCAATTCTACGCCCGAATCTTCCTGCCTGCCCTTGGAGGGGTCGATTTCCGCAAGCTTGCCGCGCTGGGCTGTGTGGTGGCCGTGGAGAGTGGCTATGTATTTATTAGTGTTGGGGATTTGGCGGGCATGGCCGATTGTTGTGGGATACCAAGATTTGTTGCCGTAAACCTCGGTCTGGAACGAGCCGTCGGGCTTCATGGAAAAAAGAGCCTGCGTAAAAGTCTGGCCCCTGTCGTTGTAGTCCCAGCGCGTGTAAATAACATTGCCCTGCTCTGTCACAGTCGGATATGTTGTGCAGACCTGGTCAAAGCCGACCCTGCGCAAAAACGAGCCGTCGGGCTTCATCATGTAAAGATTGCTGACTTCCGTATGCCAGCAGTCCGTCGCCTGCTCGCAGCGAGTCGAATTGAAAACGATTTCGCCCGTGGGCAGATATTTTCCTTCGATGTCGGCGTTAACACCTGTTGTCAGCTGCCGAATTTTGCGCGAAGAAATATCCATTTCGTAAAGATGATAGTCGTCCTCGAGCGCGGATTTTTTCCAGGAAAAAAGAATTTTTGTTCCGTCGTAGGAAATGTCGGGATCGCGCAAAGTTCCGTCTTTGTCGGAAATTAAAACGGTGCGCAAAATCGAGCCGTCGGGCTTGATTTCAAGCATGCACAAATTCGAGTCGGGGGCAAAGCGCATTTCAGAGCGGGCGTCGGAGACAGCCTCGGTGTAGCCGTAAAAGCTCGGGGCAATCGGGTAGCGTTCGACGTAAACATACTTGCGCGGCTTGCCGTCGAGCTTCGATAAAAATTCGAGGCGGCGTTTTTTTACCGCGCTTTCGTACGCGCGGATGGCGTCGGGCAAAGTTTCAGCCCTGTCGATTTCGCTTTTAATTGCATCTGTGCCGCTTTTGTTTTCGATTTCGCCAAGCGCTTTTTTTGCCAAAGTTTTGAAAACCTTCGCGCGGGCTTCGGGCGCGTCGGGCATTTTGGAAAGGTCTGTGCCGAAGTCGCGCATCAAGTGGTCCGCCTCAATCGGGAAATTTTCGCCAAGCATTCTCCAAAGCCACAAATTTTTGACTTTGCTTGCGCCCTCGGTCGGCATTGTCGAAAGAGCGTCGGAAAATGCGAGCTTCTTCTTGCCCTTCTTTGCAAACGGCATTACGTCCTTGCCCCAAGCTTCGAACTCAGAAAGCGCGCACCAGCCAATCGGCTTTTTGGTTTTAAGCTTTCTAAGCTCGATAAAAGTTGTCTTTACCTTCGGGAACTTGAATTCCTGCGGGGCTTCAGTTTTTTTGAATTTTACCGGCACTGTTTTTTTCGTGCCCGAAAACGCGAGCTCGCCGCTTTCCCAATAGCCGTCGTGCGGGAAGTCCGCGCGGAGAGTAAGCACCACTTTGTCAAGCTCAACAGGCCTGCCGAAGTCTATCCTAATCCAGGGCGACTCCTCTTTTTCGGGTCCCCAGGATCGGTGCTTCCAGCCGCCGTGGTGGAGGTTGTTGTCGAAAACCCCGTCGACTGCGTTGCGGGCTCTGAAAATCAGCTCGTTGCGGCATTCGGTGGAGGCTGTTATGTGCGGGTAAAACAAATCCGCCTCGGCAACCCCGTCCTGAAAGTCGTACGGGTTCAACGCCAAATTGCGGTACTGCGAAAGCTCTTTGTAATTTGGCGGGGAAAGCTTTACATTCGTCAAGCCCTTCGGGATTTCGTTTCTTGCGTCGTCGGAAACCTGCCTTGCGGCGGGAATTGTTAAAAACGCCTTGCCGCTTGGCATGTAAATTATAGACTCGTTCAGCCCCTCGCCCACTTTGACTTTCAAATAAAGCTGCGAGCCGTCCTTGCCTTCGAAACACAGCGCGGCGGGGGTTCTGTCGTCGGCGTGGTAGCTCCAAACTCCCGCGGCGTCGGGGTCGCGGTGGTCGAAGCGCTCGCGGTTTGGTTCTTTTATGGAAAAGCGAATGTTGAGATAATTTTCGCCAAAGCGCGGCGAGCCCTTGCGCGGCTGCGATTTCGCGTCCGCTGCCCACAAGCACAGCGCAGGCGAGGCCAGCGCCGCTGCAACAAATGCCGTCTTAAAAAAACTTTTCATATAATCCCCCATTTTTTGACTTGCACAAAAAATTTTTTTATGCAAATTTGAAACTTAGTTTTAATGCAACTGGAATATATGTCAATCATAAAAATAAAAAAAAGTTGAAAAAAATAGCGCAATATCGAGAAAGCTAAATTGATATTGTAATATTTTTTCAAATATGCAAATAATAAAATCGATTTAATTTATAGAACATGAACCGCAAAAATCAAAAACAGCCCAAAAAAGCCCCGAAAGCCAAAAAAGTATACGAAATTCCAAATTTGAGGAAGGCTTTTGAAATTCTTGAAATGCTCTCCGAAACCAAGGACGGTATAACATTCCCGAGCCTGCTCGAAAAGACGGGCTGCAACAAGACCTCCCTTTTCAGGATTTTGATGACGCTCGAAACAATGGGATACCTGCGCAAAAATCCCGAAACCGACGCGTTTTCGATTTCGCGCAAAATGCTCTCGCTTGCCTACTCCTCGCTTTGCGACGCAAACATCATAGACGAGAGCATCGACGTTGTGCGCGCGCTGCGCGACGAAATAGGAGAAACCACAATGCTCGGCGCGCTGCTTGAAAACGAGTGCATAATGATAGCGCAGGAATACGGGCTCTCGCCCTTCAACTTCATCGGCAAGCTCGGCATGAAAAGCCCGCTGCACGCCTCCGCGCCGGGCAAGGCACTGCTCTCCGCGCTTCCCGAGGCGGACTTGCAAAAAATCCTCGGCAATTTGACGCTCGAAAAATGCGCAAAAAACACGATAACTTCAAAAGACGAGCTTCTTAACAAGCTCAAAGAATACTCCGCAAAAAAATACGCCTGCGACGTCTCCGAAGCTGTCGACGGCGTAAACTGCGTCGCCTCCGCCATATTCGACTCGCACTCCTACCCCGTTGCCGTCATTTGGATTACGGGGCCCGCGAACAGAATTTTGGAGGAAAAATTCGAGGAGCTTGGCGAAAAAGTAAAAGCCGCAGCGCAAAAAATTTCGGAGCGCCTCGGCTACAAGTCGTAAAAAAATGGATTTTTCCGGACAGCTGTCGCCCTCGCAAACGACCGCCCTTCTCAGGGAAATCGGGCACGACCCCGTAAAAAAGCTCGGGCAAAATTTTCTGATTGACTCAAACATAGTCAGGAAATCTTTGGAGCTTGCGGATGCAAGAGAAGGCGACATGGTTGTCGAAGTTGGCCCGGGGCTCGGCACCCTGACAGGCGCACTCTTGCAGGCTGGCGCGAAAGTTTACGCTGTCGAACT
>JAFXRX010000260.1 GCA_017526045.1 Opitutales bacterium | reverse complement strand
GCTCTTAAAGATCTCTATAAATTACAATCATCTCTAAACGATGAAGAAAAGAAGCAAATTGTTTCGTCTGTCGTTGAAAAGATAGTGGTAAAAACAGAAAAAGTGATCACAAAACTAAGGCGAATAATGTCTATTACAATCTTCGCCAAAGGAGAATTCCGTGACCGCATTCCTGTTGTTCCCATAAAGTTCAGCATAAACAGCCATAGTGCTATATGTGGTTGGAGAGTTTTTGAGCCAATGAATATTCAGGCAAATAGAGATGATTTGAAAAAGCCAAAACAATCTCAAAAACGCCATTGGCTGAATGAGGTTATAAAATGGGATAAAGAAATGAAATCTTCTGACTTTTCATTAAGGCAATATGCAAAAAAGACAAATATTAAAAGATCCATGCTTTCAAGAAAGCTTGGATTACTGGCGAAACTATCAGAATCTTGTATTTGTTATATACTGTCTCTGAAGAATAAATCTGAAACAGAAAGTTTAGGATTTAGAGTATTAGAACGATTGAGCAGAATGCCTAAAAACAATCAACTTTTTGAACTCAAAAAGCTCTTAGAAGTGTCCAACACTTCTAAGAAAAAACAAGGGAATTAGCGTATAAATACGGTGTTTTTTTATATAGAAAAAATATCTTATCGCGAAACAGTGTTGGACAACAAAACAACACAACTTATTCAAGTATAATGAATTAAACAAAAAGAGCGAGCTATGTCCAACACAGTTCGCTCTTTTAAATTCATATCGGAGCGAGAGGATTCGAACCTCCGACCTCTACGTCCCGAACGTAGCGCTCTACCAGGCTAAGCTACGCTCCGTTAATGATTATCCGCCCAACTATGAGTTCTTTTTTCCTTTTTTCAAGCTTTTTATCTTTTTTTATTTCTTTTTTTTACTTGAAGCCAATCCCCTTATTTTTACCATTGTTTTTATGAAAAAATTTTCAGTGTTTCTATCCGCTTTTTCCATTTTCCTCTCCGCCGCTTCTCTCTCCGCGCAAAATGCCGTTAAAATTGTCGGCTCGGACATTGTCGGCGAAAAAATTTCAAAGGAATTTCTTGCGCAGGCAAACCTCATCGGCGCGAAATGCACCCTCGATATGCGCGGCTCGCGCGACGGCCTAAACGACGTCAAAAGCGGCAAGGCGGACATCGCCATTGTGGCAATCCCCGATTCCAAAACCCTTCCCGAAAATTTGTCGATTGTCCCGTTTGCGCACCAAATCGCCACAATTATTGTAAATTCGCAAAATCCCATAGAGGAGCTTTCAATCGCGCAGCTTCGCCAAATCTTCGGCGCGATGGGCGAGCAGACCGACAAGTGGTCGAACCTCGGGCTCAAAAACACGATTTCCCTGCGCAACATTTACGCGCTGAGCACCGGATTTAAGGACAATATCGCAGTTGAGCTTTTCAAATACAAGTGTCTTGAAGGCGGCAAAATTTCCGAATCCGTCGATTTCAAGGAAAATTCCGCGCAGGTCATCGAAATAATCAAAACCACCTCGAACGCGATTGCGATTGTAAACGTCGCCCCCGATTCTCCCAATGTAAAAACGCTTGCAATCTCGCAGGACAGCGCAAAAACCCAGCCTTTCAAGCCAACCGCCGAAAACGTCCAAAACGGCGACTATCCGCTCTCGCTGCATTTCTATTTGGCCTTTGACAAAAAGAACATCAAGAATTTGCGCCCCTTCTTGCAGATACTTCTAAGCGACAATATCGCTAAGTCCATAACCGACGGAAATTTGCTCGCAGCCCCCAAAAATTTCAGAAAAACTTACAGTTTAGAGCTTGACATATCCAAATAATGAGCCATTGTTGTGGGCTTTATTGATTGAGAAATCAGTCAAACGCTTATGCGGGCGTAGCTCAATTGGTTAGAGCGCGACCTTGCCAAGGTCGAGGTTGACGGTTCGAGACCGTTCGCCCGCTCCACTTTCCAAAAAGCCACGGCAGCTCAGTGGTAG
The DNA here is from genome assembly GCA_017526045.1 of Opitutales bacterium. Taxonomy (GTDB): domain Bacteria; phylum Verrucomicrobiota; class Verrucomicrobiia; order Opitutales; family Intestinicryptomonadaceae; genus Intestinicryptomonas. The sequence goes on along the minus strand of JAFXRX010000260.1, from coordinate 1,651 downwards.
AGCAGAGGACTCATAAGCCTTTGGTCGGAAGTTCAAATCTTCTCCCTGGCAGTTATTTTCAAAAAAAAAGAGTTTCATCATGAAACTCTTTTTTTGCGCCCGCATTTTGCGGCATAAAAAACTATTTTTCCCCGACATGGAGCGCAAGGGATAAAAAGGCTTTTTTTATTTGCGGAGCCTAACTTAAATTCGCAAAAAGTTGTTGGGTAGGTTGTGTATGAAAAAAACGGAATAAATACGCGATGACTAACATCCCAAAAAGTTTTTTTTCAAAAACATTTTTGGGAGCCCTGTTCTCTTGTGTTTTTCGAGGCGTAGCGGACTTTTGTCCGTGAGCCCGAAGAAAAACCAAGATGGAGCGCAAGGGATAAAAAGGCTTTTATTTATTTGCGAAGCCTAACTTAGATTTCCCAAAAAGCCTTTTTATCCCGTTTTATTCCGTTTTTTAGTGAATTTCATGATGAAGCCGCCATTATTCGCAATGGGGAAGGTTATTGTGTCGCCGCCGCTTACTTCCAGAAATTCGTGCTTAAAATCCATGCCGATTTTGTGCGAATTTGTGGTGTCGCGCCAGATTTCCGCGACATATTTTGCATTTGGCTCCAAAAATTCGGCAAGATTTTGCCTGCGGTTGTGGTCGCCTTTTACCGTCAAGCCCGCAAGATACCAGACATCGCCTTTGCGCCGCGCTACTGTGGCGTATTCGTCCATTTTGCTGTTTATGCCCTTTGTGTCGTCCCAGACCGTCGGGATTTGCGCCAAAAATTTTATGACTTCGGGCTCCCTTTCGTAAGTTGTGGGCGAGTCGCAGACCATTTGAATGGGGGAGTGGAACATGACAAAGAGCGCCATTTGGCTTGCGCGCGTGCCTTTGGTGATAAGTATGTCGCGCAGCCTGCTCGGGTTGTCCTGCGTGTTTGTCATGACTCCCGGCGTGTAGTCGAGCGGGCCGACGAGGTTTCGGCTCTGCGCGATTTTTACGTTTTGCTCGGGCGACATTGCCTGCGGGAATTCGTTGCCGCGCACGCTTTCGTAGCTCAGAATATTTGGGTAGGTGCGGTTCATGCCCGTGGGCCGGGCGCAGCCGTGGAAGAATATCACAAGCTTGTATTTTGCGGCGATGCGCGCAAAGTTTTCGCACATCTGGGTCGCGAGCTGGTCGTCGCGCTCTATGAAGTCTATTTTAAGCCCCGCGACGCCGTTTTCGGCAATCATTTTGAATGAGTTTTCGGGGTCGTGGGCGATGCTTTTTGCGAGCGCCCAGAGCATATATTTTACGTTTTTCGACTTCGCGTATTCTGCCGCCTGTTTTATGTCGATGCGGTAGTCGCCCTTCAAAAACAGGGTGTCGTCGTTTATGGCGTCGCCCTTTACCCAGCCGTCGTCGGTAAGGGCGAATGTCAGCCCGAATTTCGAGGCGAAATCGATAAAGTAGTGCACGGAAGGCTGGTTTAGCTGGGGGTCGAAGTCGACGCCCGCCAAATTGTTGCGGCACATCCAGTCCCAAGTGCAGATTCCGTGCGGAATCCAGGAAGTGTCTTTTATCCTCGAAGGTGTTGCGAGCTTGTAGACAAGGTCGCTTTCGAGCAGCTCCTTGTCGTTTTTTGCGACTTGTATGATGCGCCACGGGAACTTTGCGCTCTCGCGCGTT
>JAFXRX010000030.1 GCA_017526045.1 Opitutales bacterium | reverse complement strand
CGGCAGTTCCGTTGCGCGAAAGTGGCGCAATTTTCAAATTTTTTAAACTCTTGTTTATAATAAGGCTCCCAAAAAAATTAAAAAAACTAAAATTATTTTATTTCTTAATAAAAATTTTTGGGAAGTGGTTGGATTTTTTTAAACCCTGTCCCATTACATAGAGGAAAGAAAAAAAAGAGACCCCCCCTATTTTGTTCTTTGACAGTCCGAACTTTTATTTCAATCCAAGGGCGCGTTTTTATGCGTCCTTTTTTAAACTCTATTTTAAAACCCATTTTTGCAGGAGGCATTAGAAAGGAAAAATTCCACCCGAGGCGCGGACAACGCCTTTTTTTAAAAAAACAATAAATTTTAACCCACTAAATTAACAAGAATGAAAGATACGGAAGACAAAAACGAATTAACCATATCCAAAGTTGAAAATCTATTTAAAAGAATAACGAGACGCCAGCGGAGCATACAGACTGAAAAAATAATCTTGTGTAAAATCTACGGGAAGGGCTCGCGCAAGGACGTCTTAGACTACCTCAGGGAAATTTCAAAATAAATTCCCCTATCCCCGATAAAAATAAAATTTATTTGTGAGAAATTTAAGAAAACAGCCAATCTACATATACCAAATCCAAAAATATCGAGAATATGACTATAAACCAAACACCGGAAAATACGCCTGAAAATAAAATCAAATGCAAAATTCTCCGCGTCCTGATAAAAAAAATCATATCTGGGACGTTGTCCAACATCGAGTTCAGGGAGTTTTACAACTCCTACAAACCGCAAATCGCCAACAAAATAAAAGACTTCACTAAACACATGGGAGCCGACAGATACTTCTGGGAAGAGAAAACAATCGACATCGTAAACAACGTATTTATTGCAATCTACAAAGGCTCTCCCTTTAAGAAATTCCGCCTGAGCGGGGAAGACGAAGCCGACGCCAAGAACCTCCACAACTACATACTCAAAACCTTGACGCAGAGGCAAATCTACAAAATCATAAACCGAAAAAAGAACCGCAAGGAGCTCGAAGTAAAGCGAAACGCCGTCAACCTCAGCCGCGAATACGATAAATTCGACGCCGACTGGGACGGGGACGATACCCCCAAAAGCTACGGGGGAACGGCGGAAACCTCGTTGATAAGAGAAAGGGAAAGAGAAGCCTACAATGAAAAAATCGAGTTGATAAACCAGGTTCTCGAAAAGATAAGGCAGCTCAACAATAACATGTCAGAGGCGGTCGAATGCTTCAAATTGAAGTTCATGGAAAACCTGAAAACGAGGGAAATCTCCGAGATGAAAGGAATATCCGAATCCCTCATAAACACGCGAAACAACAGGATAATGGACATCCTTAGGTCAACCCTCAACCCCGCGTACCGCCAGGCAAATTAGCCCCGCCCGGGTTTTTCCCCCCCCCTGCGGCGGCAAGCCTGCCGCATTTTTCGATTTTTTTTGATTTTTAAATTTAAGAAAAATTTTTTTATTGCGAAACTGTTTTATCCATAGTTTTCCTTTTTTATTGTTGTTATACTGTTGCAAAGCCCCTTCCAAAAAATTTGGCAAGGGGCTTTTTTCTTTTTGCGGCGGCGTCAGCCCCCGATTTTTCCCCGGATTTCAAGCAGCAACGCCCGCAATTCCTCGATGGAGTTTTCAATCTTTTCGAGCCTCGATTTAAGCGGGGCTTCCGGAGAGCCTCCGTTATTTTCCCGAGCGCCTTCCAACGCGCCCTGGACTATGTTTTTGTATGTGAAGTTTATAAAAGCCCGAAGCTCGCGCATTGAAACATTTTCGCCTTCGCACTCAAAACAAAAATCGTCCAAGAATAAATCGCTTACATTTTCAAGCGTTGTATGCCGCAAATTCTTATACCCCTCATACGCGAGCATAAAAGAATTGCGCTCCATTATTATTATATAGTTTCTCTCCTGGTTCCGCGGGGCTCCGACGGCGCAATTTTGAGTAAAATAATTTGCAGGCGGAGTTGCCGTATTGTATTGGCCGGCAATCCATTCAATGTCTTGCCTCGAAAATATGAATCGGGAATTTTTGCGCTTGTGGGTTTTATAAATCCAAATCGCGCACAGCACCCATAATGTGTCGTAGCCGTTCAAATTATATTCCGTCCAGTTTTTCATTGATGTCCCTTTCTGTAATTTTTCAGCCAATTTAGGTTGCCTTTTCAAAATAAAATTTCTCTGCTTCTCGGAAAATTTGACCTGCATCGGGCACTCGGGGACAAGCTCCGGATGCAACGACAATATTGCCGCCCAGCCGGCGGCAAATTCTTTCGCCCTGTCGATAAACTGCGGCTGGCTCCGCAAAACTCCCCGCCAATCGTACGGGCTAAAATTTTTCCAGCCGTCAAATTCGCCCGCAAGCTCGGGGCACAATTTCAATATGGCGGCCCAGCCCTTAACATACTCCCGCGCCTTGCCGACAAGATGCGGATGCCTCTGCAAAAGCTCGAGCCAACTGCCCGCGTCAAACTCCTGCCATCTATTGAAATTGTCCGCAAAATCCGGTCTTTCCAGAAAAAACTTGCACAAAACTTTGGCGGAGGCGCATTCTTTTGCCTTGTCCGCAAGAGGCGGCTGCCTTTTCAAAAGCATGCGCAAATCCTCGAACGAGAAATTTTCCCAAGCTGCGAACTTGTCGGCGAACTGCGGCTGCTCCGACAAAAGGCTAAGCCAGTCGTACGGCGAAAATTTATCCCACTTTTTGCATTTCGGGGCGAACTGCGGCTGCTTTTTAAGAAGCGGCAGCCAAATATTCGGGCGAAAATTCCGCCACTTGCGCAGCCTTGTGCACTCGCCTTCAAATTGCGGCTGCGCCGATAAAAGATAGCACCAGTCTTTGCTGCGAAACTTTTCCCACATGCCGCACTCGGAGGCAAGCTCAGGGCGCGACGCCAATATTGCGGCCCAGCCCGAGGCAAATTCTTTCGCTTTTTCCATAAACTGCGGGCAATTTTTAAGAAGGCATGCCCAGTCCTCCGTGCTTAATTTGCCGCGCCTCGGGAGGGCGCGGGCAAGCTCAAAATTGCTTATAATACCCGCAATTTTCCTTTTCCTCCAGCCCCCCAAAAAAATTTTATCCGGCATATTAAAAAGGCTTATAATATTACTTTATCCACATTCCAAAGCCCGCATTCGAACGTCGGCCGCTGCGCAAGCCTCGCAAATTCCAGCCATACCCGGCTTGGGTTTACCAGCCCAAATTTTTTTGCATGGCAGAGCAATTCAATCCATTCCGTTTCCTTTTTATCGCGCTTGTCATAATTAAAATTATTCGACTCGTCCCCGTCCAGTTCAAAGACCAAAAACGGCAATTTTTCTATATATTCAGAAACCAAATTCTGAACCTCCTTGTAGCCGCCGTCAAGTTTCCACAATCCGCCCTTTTCTATGTCCCAATTTGGGCAATTCAGCCCATTTTTATTTATGATGGCTCTGCCGATATGTTTTCTGAAAACGGAATTAGAACTGTTGCTTTTGTGGCTATTAAGCCTGTTAAACAGACGGCTTTTCTTATTTCCGGGAAACATGCCATGCGTTCCAACCCTCACAATTCTGGGGATTTCGCCTTCTTTGTCGATATACCCCTCCGCCTCGTCGAAAAACAGATACACACCCCTTTTCGGGATTCTTTTGTCTTTTTTTGTCAGATTTTTTAAATAAAAAAATCCGCCATTGCTGCTTTTAAGATCCTTCAGCAACGCAATTAATTTCGAGTATTTTTCCGATATTTCTTCTTTTGATGGAGTGTTCATATTTATTAACAAGCCGGTGTAAAAATATTTATAGTTTTTATAACAAAGTTTGGCGAATTTACAAACAGTTTTTTATTCGCTATATAATTATATGCAAAAAATTAAAAAAAATATTGCATTTATTTTTTTATAAAATTTTTGCCGCCGCAAATCGGCGCGGCTATTTCGCAACCGGAAGCCCCGCCCAGGAAGTGGTGTAGGACGGGCTTTGGTTTTCGCGCGGCATCTTCCATTTTTGGCTTAGCCCCTCCGCGATTGAGACCACTGTGCCGCCACCGAATTTCCTGTTTACCGCGTCGACTGCCTCGAACAATTTCGACTTCGGCTCGAACTGCCCTTGCGAAAACAAGTCGAGCTGCTGCGCGCCGCTTCGCAAATCGCTTAAAATAACCCCGCTTTTTTTATAGCGCCGCCCCTCGACGAATATCTCGGCGGCCTTCTTTTTGAGAGCCTTTATGATTTTTAAAGTGTCGTCGGTCGCCGCGTCAAATTTTATCTTCGCCCCGACCGCGCCGCCCTCGAGCCGCTTTGGCGAATATTCGGGATAATAGACCAGATAAACCTCCGCCGCGCCCGCCCGCTGCCCCTCCGCGCGCAGCTTTTCCGCGGCGTGCGCCGCGTAGTGCGAAACCGACTCCAAAATGTCGTCAAGGCTCTTGACCGGAGTTCCGAACACGCGCGAATACGAAAGGCTCTGCGACAGCTCCTCGCCCTCCTCCGCCGCCCCGCCGCAGCTTATGCCGCGAAGCTCCATCGCCTTGCGCGCCGCGTTTACGCTGAAATGCCTGCGCAGCCGCTCGTCGCCGTACTCCGAAAGCCGCAGCGCGGTGGAAATGCCAAGCTCCCTCATCCGCGGGGCGAGCCTGCCGCCTATCCCCCAAACTTCCTCAATGGGCGTCGCTTCCAGAATTTCGCGCGCGTCGGTGGGCATTACATACACGCCCGCCTCGGTTTTTTTCGCGATATGGTCGGCGATTTTTGCGAGGGTTTTTGTCGGGGCAAAACCTATCCCGCATGGGATGCCGACGTTTTTTAAAATCGTTTTGCGCAGATTGGAGCCGAACTTGAACAAGTCCGCGCAGTCAGATTTTTTAGGGTGTATAAAAGCCTCGTCGATTGAATACTGCTCTATGCGCTCGCAGCGCAGGCGAAGGGTCTGCATGAGCCTTTCGGATATGTCGGAGTACAAATTTTTGTTGCCAGTTTTCAAAACCAGCCCGAGCGGCTTTACGTCTTTTTTGAGCTTAAAGACGGGCGTCCCCATCGGGATGCCCAGAGCCTTGAACTCGTTGGAGCGCGCCACCACGCAGCCGTCCTTGTTCGAAAGCACGGCGACAGGCTTGCCCTCGAGCTCCGGATTGAAAATCCGCTCGCAGGACACGAAAAAATTGTTGCCGTCGATAAGCCCTGTCATATTGAGACGATTTGGCGCGCAACCGCGGTTACAACGCCGAAAATTCTGAGCTTGGAAACGTCGCAAACCTTCAGGGTTTTGAAATCGGGAT
>JAFXRX010000029.1 GCA_017526045.1 Opitutales bacterium | reverse complement strand
TTCTAATTTCAAGGCTATGGCTCTACTGCATTTAAACTCCGCAAACTTCGACGAAACGGTTGCGGCAAACAAGGTTGTTTTGGTGGACTTTTGGGCAAGCTGGTGCGGCCCGTGCAAAATGCTCGCCCCCGTCCTCGACCAGGTGGCGGCCGAAATGCCCAATGTGTGCATCGGCAAAGTCGACGTCGACGAAAACCAGGAATTGGCGCAGCGCTTCAACGTCGCAAGCATCCCCACCCTCGTGTATTTTAAAAACGGCAAGATTGTCGACATGTCGCAGGGCTTGACAAGCAAGGACGCAATCAAGGCGGTTCTTGCAAAGCTCTCTTAAAAAATCCGAAAATAAATTTTAAGGCGCGCAAAAAATGCGCGCTTTTTTTGCGCGGGCTTTGCCGCTTATTTTCGGCGCATGCGCGGGATTGCAGCGGCAAAATTTTATAGGCTTGCAATTGTCAAAAAATCGTAAAAAAACAAAACACAATGGCGTTCAAAAAAAAGAAAAAATCCGCAAGGGGCGCGGCGCTGGTTGTCGCGCTCGCCGCCGTATTGTGGATTTTTATCTACCTTACCCCGCCGGATTTTGAAATATCGTTTTCGCCGACTCTTACGCCCGCCGAGCAAAGATATTTGCTGGGGCTTAAAAAGAAATACTCGGGCGTGAACCGCACGCTGACCGAAGCCGAAGCGCGGGCAGTCATAGCCCAAGCCTGCACTTTTATAGAAGAAACAAAGGGCACGAAAAACATTTACGACACCCCCGCCGCCCGCGAGCTTTTGTTCGGAACGGCATGCACCGAAAGCGGGCTAAAGCCGCGCTTTCAGGATAAAAACGGCACGGCAATCGGGATGTTCCAAGTCGAATACGCCACGTTTTCGGATTTGTGGCACCGCGCAATAAAAATAAAGCACCCCGAACTTTACAGCGCGATTGAAAAAAAATACTCCGCTTGCGGCGGCGCGATAACTTTTGAAGACCTGCAGACAAGCGACGAGCTTTGCGCGGTTTTCGCGCGGATGAAGTACGCCGAAAACAATTCGCCAATCCCGCCCGCCTCCGACATCGCCTCCCAAGCAAAATACTACAAAAAGCACTACAACACCGACCTCGGCAAGGCTACCCACTACTCCTACATAAAACGCCGCGAAGAGGTGCTAAAGCGTGAAAAAAACAAATAATTTTACCCGAACCGGCAGCGCAAAAGAATAAAAAAACTCAAAAATTTTAAGGATGATTGAACTGCGCAACATATCGCTTGCATTCGGGCAGAGAAAGCTGTTCGACAATATCTCCTGCGTCATAAACCGCGGCGAAAAAATCGGGCTTGTCGGCTCGAACGGCGCGGGAAAAACCACGCTTTTAAAAATTCTGGCAAACATCGAAGACAATTTTTCGGGGAGCGTCCTGCGGCCGAAATACGCCACAGTCGGCTACCTGCCCCAGGATATTTCAACCCTCTCCGAAAACACGCTTTTCGACGAGGCAAAATCGGCTTTTGAAAACATAGTCGAGCTTCAAAACCGCCTAAAAGACGCCGAAAACATCTTAAAAACTTCGCCCGAAACATCCGCCGAATACCTCGCGGCTCTCGAGGAAATCGGCGAGCTCGAGCACAAGCTCGAAGACCTCGACGCCTACCGCCTGCGCTCGAAAATCGAAACGGTTTTGCACGGGCTTGGCTTTGCCCCTTCGGACGCCGAAAAAAAATGCTCGGAATTTTCGGGCGGCTGGAAGATGAGAATCGCTCTTGCAAAGCTGCTTTTGAAAGAGCCCTCGCTTCCGATGCTCGACGAGCCCACAAACCACCTCGACATCGAGTCGATAACCTGGCTTGAAGACTACCTGAAAGCCTGCAAAAGCGCGGTTGTAATTGTAAGCCACGACCGCTCCTTTCTGGATTTGCTGACCAAAAAGACCTTCTTTTTGAGCGCGGGCAGGCTCGAAATTTACGCGGGCAACTATTCTTTTTACGAAAAAGAATCCTCCGCGCGCCGGCAAATTCTTGAAAAAATGGCGGCAAACCAGGCGCGGGAAATCGAAAAAACCGAAAGGTTTATCGAGAGATTTCGCGCCAAAAACACGAAGGCCGCGCAAGTGCAAAGCCGCATAAAGGCCCTCGAAAAAATCGAAAGAATAGAGCTTGAAAGCCTCGAAAGCGGCATAGCCTTCAAATTCCCGGAGCCGCGCCGCTGCGGGCAGGTCGTTATAAATGTGGAAAATCTCTGCAAAAGCTACGGCGAAAAAGAGGTGCTAAAAAACGTAAATTTGAAAATCGAGCGCGGCGAAAGAATTGCGATTGTGGGCGCAAACGGCGCGGGCAAAACCACACTTGCAAAGATTATGGCGGGCGAACTCGGCTTTGATTCGGGGAAAGTGGAGCTTGGCTACAATGTGGATTTATCGTATTTTACGCAGCACCAGGCCGCCGAGCTGAACCCCGAAAACACTGTTTTGGAGGAGGCGGAAAGCTCCGCCCCGCGCGGCGAAAAATTCAAGGCTCGCGGGCTTTTGGGCTCTTTTTTGTTCAGCGGCGACGACGTTTTCAAGAAAGTCGCGGTGCTCTCGGGCGGCGAAAAAAACCGCCTCGCCCTCGCAAAAATGCTGCTGCGCTCGTTCAACTTTTTGATTTTGGACGAGCCCACAAACCACCTCGACATCAACTCAAAAAAAGTCCTGCAGCGCGCCCTCGCCGACTACGGCGGCACTTTCGCGATTGTAAGCCACGACCGCGATTTTCTGGACGGCATAGCGACAAAGGTTGTCGAAATCGGAAAAAGGGGCGTGCGCTCTTTCCCGGGCAACATTTCAGACTACATCGAAAAAATCCGCGCAGAGGGAGCCTTTGACGCCCCCGACGCCCCCAAAAAGCCGAATGAAAAAGCCCTATCCTACAAGGAAAAGAAAGCCATTAAATCCGCGCAAAACCGCGAAATGGGCAGAATAAAACGCCGCATTGAGGAAATCGAAAACGAGATTTTGTCAAACGATGGCGAGTGCGAAAATCTCGAAGCGCAAATGGCGGATCCCGAATTTTTCAAGGACGCGCAGAACAGCCGCCAAGTCGTTGAAAAACATTCGCTTTTGAAAAAGAAAACCGAAAGCCTCTACGACGAATGGCAGCAGCTTGCGCAGTCGCTTTCGGAATTGCAAAACAAGTAAAAGATGCTTGACCATTTTTAATAAAAAACCATTTTTTGATTGTTTGAAAGAATAACTATGGCACTTACAGATTTTAAAGGCAAACTAATCGCCGACATCGGCATAAGCATGGGCGACGAAGGCAAAGGCCGCCTCATCTACGAAGTAATAGACGAACTCAAAGCCAAGACAAAGCGCCCCGACATCGCGGCAATCGTGATAAAGGTAAACGGCGGCGCAAATTCCGGCCACACCGCAGGCGGCGTAAAGCTCAACCTCCTGCCCGCGGGCGTCATCGAAAAAGACGTCGAAACTCTCGCAATCGGAGCGGGAGTGGTCGCAGACCCGCGCAAATTCCTCTGGGAGGGCATTCCCCTCGAGCAAAAGGGCTATAAAATTTTCAGCCGCCTTTTAATCGACGAGCGCACGCTTTTAAGCGACGTCGGCCACCGCCTGCTCGACTTGGCGTGGGAAAACTACCGCGTCGAAATCCTCAAAGAGGAGCCGCGCGGCTCGACAGGCAGGGGCATCACGCCCTCTTACATGGACGAAGTCGGGCAGTTCCAAATTTGGTACTGCGACTTCCTCGGCACAAAAGAGGCGTTCGCAGCAAAAATGCGCCCGCGCCTCGAGCGCGCATGCGAGACGATAAAATACGTCTGCAAGGTCTCCGCGCAAAAGTGGGAAGAATTTTTCGACATACTTACAAACGCGGAGCTGCGCGCAAACGCCCAGTCGCTTGAAGAAGGCGTATTTTCAAAAGACGAATTCGACTTCCGCAAATTCAAGGGCGCAAACCCCTTCGAGCTCGACATCGACACCATAGTCGAAACCTACTGGGCCGCGGGGCAAAAGCTCGCAAAGAACATCGGAGACGTCCGCGCATGCTGCCTGCAAGCGCTTTCGCAGGACAGGTACATCGTCGGCGAATTCGGGCAGAGCTACTGGCTCGACAAGCGCCACGGCTTCCCGCCAAACGTAACGGCAAGCCACACAAGCTCGCCCGAATTTTTCCAAAGCGCGGGAATTCCCGTCCAGCCGATGCACATTTTGGGCTGCTGCAAAGCCTACGACACAAAGGTCGGCACGCACATTTTCCTTACGCAGATGGACGACGCCCACCCGCTCGCCGTAAAATTGAAGAAGCTCGAATTCGGCACAAGCACAGGCCGCCAGCGCATGGTCGGCTGGTTCGACGCCGTCGAAAAAGGCGACGCCCTGCGCTACGCGGGCTACGACGACATCGTGATAAACAAGCTCGACGCGCTCTCCTACGAAGGCGCGTGGAGCGAAGGCGGGGAGCTCTTGGTCTGCACCTCGTACCGCGGCGCGGACGGCAAAATCTACCGCGGCGTCCCGCGCTCGGATTTAATCCGTAAAAACATCAAGCCCGTCTACGCGCAGCTACCCTGCTGGAAAGAGGACATTTCAAAAATCCGCTCTTTCGCCGCGCTTCCTATTGAGGCGAAACGCTACGCCGCCTTCTGCCTAAAGAGCATACTCGAAGTCGCGGGCAGAGATTTCGGCTTAATGAAAACGCCAAATTTGCGATATATTGGAGTCGGGCCATTGCAATCCCAAATCATAAGGGACATCCCCTCCACGCAGGAGCTTTTAAAGCTCGCCTAAAACTCGCCCGAGCGCGGAAATAAATATGGAATACAAATGCGATATTTGCGGCGCGCCCGCCACGGTGCACATTACAAAAATTGTCAACGGGCAGAAAATCAAGATGCACCTTTGCCAAAACTGCGCCCAGAAAAACGCCGAGCTGTGTTCCCCGTGGTTTCCCGCCGACATTTTTCCGCAAATAAAAAAGCTCGAGGAAAAAATTTTGGACATCGCCTCCGCCGCGGCAAATCCGCCGGAAGCAAACGCGCAAGCCTGCCCCAAATGCGGCTCGACTTTCGCGGAGTTTGAAAAAAACGGCAGGTTCTCCTGCCCCGAATGCTACAAGGCTTTCGGAGGCCGCGTTCTGCAAATTTTGGCGCAGATGCACGGGGCGGTAAAGCACATCGGCAAAACCCCGAAAACGCATTCAAAAAAATCCAAAAAGGGCGACGAAAGGCAAACCGAGCTGCAATTCCCGCAAGACGATTGCGGCGGGCTCGACATCGAAAAATTGGCGGAGGAAACGCTCGCAAAAATAATCGGCTCAAAGCAAAAGCCTTCCGCCGCCAAACAAGGCAGCCCCAAAGACGAGCTGCAGCAGCTCAAAAGCGAGCTTGAAAAGGCCGTAAAAGAAGAGAGGTACGAGGACGCCGCGTCGCTGCGCGACAAAATAAACTCGCTCGAAAGCAAAAAGTAATATGGAATATCTCAACGCCTGCTGCGAAAAAATCAAGCCCAATGCCGAGCCTATTTACATAAGCTCGCGCATACGCCTTGCGCGCAATCTCGCGGGCGAAATTTTCCCGAACGCGGTTTCGGAACCCGGCAAGGAGCAGATTTTCGAGCAGTGCAGGGATGCGATTTTGACGATGCGCAAATTTTCGGGCGGGGTGTGGTACGATTTGCGCCAGACCCCCGAATTTTTCAACGAAATCCTCGTCGAAAAGAATTTGATAAGCCGCGAGCTCAAAGAGGGCGAAGGCGCGCGCGGGGCGTTCGTCTCAAGCGACGCATCAGCATGCATCATGGTAAACGAGGAGGACCACCTCAGAATCCAGG
>JAFXRX010000259.1 GCA_017526045.1 Opitutales bacterium | reverse complement strand
CTTGCTGTTTATAGGCGTGCTCTGCATAAAAATTTTTAAACAGGGCAGGGCGGAATAATGTTTCCCGAGCATAACCATCTTAAAAGAAATAACTTATGAATAAAAAACCTTTACAAATATTGTTTTGGGCAATAAAATAATTAGTAGGTTATGAAAAGAATAATATCTTATTTCATTTTATTTGGCGCGGCGGCGGTTTGTTTTGCCTCTTCCTACAAAGAAGAGCTTTGGCAGAAATATATTAATGCATCGCAAAAAGAAGCTACAATCCCTGCGAATGTCGATGTTGATGATTGGATTAAAGAGATTCGAAAAAAAACTTTTAGCCTTAAATTTTTTACGGGAACAAATGCTTTTTATTATATTTTAGACGTTGGCGAAAACTCGATGTCGGGCTCTTGCCCCGCAAATTCAAAAAACCAAATAGAAAATTGTTTTTTGGATTATATGACGCCCTTTGCAAAAGATAAAATCGTTCCCGTAGAATTAAGGCAATTATCAAATTCTAATTCAAATCCGTTAAATTCAATATACTTTAAATCGCAATTTGCGTACGCTAAAAATTTATTGGAAATAAAGACATTTTATGCCGAAAACCAAGGCAAGGAAGACGAAGCCTATGTTTATATTTCGGCCTTAAACAAGGAGGAAAAACAATGAAAAAGCTAATGTTTTTATTGGCGATGTTTTTTTGCCTGCCCGCCGCGTTTGCCCATTACATCATCATAAATCACAATTCGTATGCATTGGCCGACGACTACTATGCGAAGTCTTTTACGAAATCCCAAAACGATGTGACTTTCATTTTCACAGGCTGCGGCTGGGAAGGCAAAGTGTTTAGAATGGACGCCCCAAAAAGAATATTGGGCGAATTCAAAGATAAAAAATTTAGAGAGCTTTCGTTTAATTTGGCGGAAGGCGAAAAATGCGTATGGGGGCTGGCGGTATTAAATGCCGACGGCTCGAAAATCGAAATGCAAATAAGCGTTGCGATAGATATATCAAAGGGCAGGTTCATAGTTTTGAATTGTGAAGGCTCCGGCTTTTCCATGAAAGCCTATAAAGAAAAGCCCAAAGAACTTTGATTGCGAAGCTCATCGGGTTTTTACGTATAACAAAAGAGAAGTGCGGTTTTTCTCATTTGCCGATTAGACATAATATATATTGTGCGACAAATGGGGATGTTTGGAAAAAGGCGGCGAAATCCCTGAAATTCACGATAAATAGACAAAAAGTGCAAATTCAGGTTGTGAATTTTTGACGCAAAATGGCAGTCGCGGCAAGAGTTAAGACTAAGCAATGTTTTTCCCGTTATGGGCACTTTTGCAATTTTATTGCCCATTGGGGTCTTTTTCTTGCCTGGCTATAAAAAAACTTTGCCGCGGGTATGCAGGCAAAATTTTTTCTTCTGAAAATTTTTTGGCGGCGGCTTGCGGGATTTTGATTTTGCCAAATTATTTAATATTGCAAATTAAAATTGCGCGGGCAAAAATGTTTTCATGAAAAAGATAAACGAACTGCTTTCTTGGTTTTTTAAAAATCCGCCCGCAAAGCCCGACGTCCAGTCCGCGGCGATTTCCGCGTTCAGAGTTTTCGCGGGGCTTATGATGCTGCCTTATGGCTGGTCGAAAATCGAAAATTACGACAAGCTCTCAATAGACTTTTTCGGCGACCCGATTGGCATCGGCATGCTGCCTTCGCTTTGGCTTACGATTTTTGCGCAGCTCGGGTGCGCCGCCATGCTCGTTTTGGGCTTTCAGACGCGCTTTGCGGCGTTTGTGCTCTTTATAAACATGGCAGTCGCCACGAAATTCCATTTTTTCGACCCCTATTTTGTCAAGGCTTTGCCGATACTTTTTTTGGGCATGTATTCGTTTTTGATGGTGTCGGGCGGCGGCAGGTTTGCGCTCGACAATCTCATATTTAAAAACGCAAAAACCGAGCAATGCGCCTGCGCGAACATGCATGCGCTTTCGCGCGCGGTAAGGCTTGCGGTTTGCTTTGCGCTCTCGTGGATAGTGTTTTCAAACGCGTTCTCGGGGGCTCTAAGCTTCGCGCTTTTGGTTGTGATATTTTTGATGTTTACAAGCGCAATCTACGGCAGAAGCATCATTCTCGGGCGGTAAGCCCCCTGCCCGTTAAATAAATTTTTCGCAAAAAACGCGCAGTTTTTTAAGCCGCGCGTTTTGTTTTGGCGTAAAAAAGCGGGAAAATTTTCCAGGCTATTTGAAATATTCGACGCCGCCTTCGAATATCGGCTGGATTTTGTCGCCGCAGATATTTTTGCCGACGTTTGTGCCGAAGCGTTCCGTATGCCCCATTTTGCCCAGGACGAGGCCGCAAGGGCTTGTTATGCCCTCTATTGCCTGCAATGAGCCGTTGGGGTTAAAGTTGATGTCGGCAGTAGGCTCGCCGTTTAAATCGACGTACTGTGTTGCGATTTGCCCGTTTTTCAAAAGAGAGTTCAAAACCGCGCCGGAGGCGACAAACTTGCCCTCGCCGTGCGAGACGGGAATAGAGTGAACTTGCCCTACTTTGCACTTGTACAGCCACGGAGAAAGCGTGCTTGCAACGCGCGTTCTTACGTAGCAGCTGACGTGGCGGGCGATATTGTTGTAGGTCAAAGTCGGCGCGTCTTCTGAAAGCGGGCGGATTTCGCCAAAGGGCACGAGCCCGAGCTTTATCAGGGCTTGGAAGCCGTTGCAAATGCCCAAAATCAGGCCTTTGCGGTCTTTCAAAAGCTTCATTGTGCTCTCGGCAAGAAGCGGATTTCTAAACACTGCCGCGATGAATTTGCCCGACCCCGCAGGCTCGTCGCCCGCCGAAAATCCGCCCGGAATCATAAGGATTTGCGCGGAATCTATGCGCTTTTGCATTTGGCGTATGGAAAATTCGACGTCGGAGTTGGAGTTGTTGCGGAAGACGAAAATATCGGGGTCTGCACCAGCGTTTTCGAAGG
>JAFXRX010000258.1 GCA_017526045.1 Opitutales bacterium | reverse complement strand
TCATCACCGACGGCGACATCAGAAGGATGCTGCAAAAGGACGTTGAAATCGACTCGGCGACGTCTTCGGAAATCATGACGCACTCGCCCATAACGATATGCCAAAACGCGAGCCTCGGCGACGCCGTAAGGCTCATGGAAGACCGCAAGTCAAAGCTTTCGGTGCTGCCGGTTTTGGACGGCGAAAAGAGGCTCGCGGGGCTCATCAGGCTCCACGACATCTACGAGCCCAACAGCTGAATAAAATGGGCAAAATTTCGGACATTTTCACTTTCACCTCGCGCTTTTTTTCAAAGCCGCGGTTTACGGGCTCCATCTTGCCAAGCTCGCGCTATTTGGGCAGAAAAATGGCGGCTCTGGCAAACCTCGACGCGCAAAAAATCACAGTCGAGCTCGGCCCCGGCACGGGGGCGATAACCTCGCAGCTTTTGAGCCGCGGCATTCCGCAGGAAAATTTGTACTGCGTGGAATTCGACAGCGAGCTCTGCAGAATAATAAAGCGCCGCTTCCCGAAAGTTAACGTCATAAACGCAAGCGCGGAAAATTTAAGCGGTATATTCGCGGGCAAAGAGGCGCAAATATGCGCGGTCGTCTCGAGCCTGCCGCTGCTCAGCCTGCCGCAAAAATCGGTTGAAAAAATCCTTTTTGAAATCCAGGAAGTTTTGCCGAGCGGCTCGCGCTTCGTGCAGTTTACCTACAAGCTAAACCGCGACCCGCGCCGCATCCCGCTTCCAAAAATGCGCCACTTAAACTGCGCGAAAGTCTACATGAATTTCCCGCCAGCGCGCGTCGACGCCTTTGAAAAACTATGACGCCCAACTACGACATCCCGCAAAAAGTCCTAAAGGGAATTTTGAACACGAAGGGCGGCATAAACCCCTTCCCGCTAAAAAAAGTCCTGCGCTCATACGGCAGGGAAAAGGCGGCGGCAGACCTGAAGGCGGGCATAAGCGTCGCGATGCTTTCGTTTTCGATGAGCATCGCATACGCGATGATTGCGGGGCTGCCGATAAGCTACGGGCTCTTCGGCTGCATAGCCGCGGCGTTCGCTTCCCTTGCGTTTTCGTCGTCGCGCTTTATCATGTTCGGGCCAAGCAACGCCAGCGCGATTATGCTGATGAGCGCGTTTGCAAGCCTGGGGCTCGAAAGCGAGGGGCAAAGGGCTGCCGCGGCGGCGGCAATCGTGATTTTAGTAGGCGTATTTTTAATTCTTGCGAGCATTTTCAAGATTACGAATTTTGTAAGATACGTTTCGCGCACGGTCGTAACGGGCTACATTTGCGCGGGAGCCGCCCTCATATTTTCAAACCAGCTCAAAAGCGCGCTCGGCATAAAAATCGAAAACGCCTCGGGCAAATTTTTCGCGGGGCTAAGCCAAACAATCCAGCATATTGGCGAAACGAATTTCCACTCTCTTGCAATCGCGCTTGCGGCGGTCGCCGCGATGCTCATATGCAAAAGATTTTTCAAGCGGCTGCCCGCGCAGGCAGTCGCGCTCGTGTTCTGCGCCGTTCTTTGCGCCGCGCTGAAAAATCCGCTCGGCATAAGCGTCGACTACATAAGCCCCGTCAGCGTCTCCGACTGGGGCGTTTCAATGC
>JAFXRX010000028.1 GCA_017526045.1 Opitutales bacterium | reverse complement strand
CTATTTGAAAGACTCCGTTCCAGACATCAACGCCCACCCCGAGGTTCTGGAATTTATACGCGGCTATTCAAACCTCGGCTACCTTTCGATTTTGATATTTCTGGCATTCGGCGTAGTGCTGACATTGGTAGTGCAGGCGTCGGCAGTCGCCATGGCTAGAACCATGACCATGGTGATGAAGGGCTGGATTGATTTCGACCTTGCCGCTGCCATTGTTTTGGGCGAAAACATCGGCACAACGGCAACGGCGCTTTTGGCAGGCGTCGCGGGCAACACAAACGCAAAGCGAGCCTCGCTTGTGCACATGATTTTCAACGTGATAGGCGTAATCTGGGTCTTGTGCGTGTTCCCCTATTTTATACACGTGGTAAACGCCATCGTAAACGGCTGGTTTGCAAGCTCCATAGCGGCAGCCGAAGCCGCAGGCAAATCTGCCGGCGAAATCCACTCGATTGGCCTTACCGAAAAGCTCGCCCTATTCCACTCGATGTTCAACGGGCTTAACATCATTATTCTAATCGGCTTTGTTCCGCTTTTGGAGCGCCTGGTCTGCCGCATAGTAAAATCCGACCCCAACGAGAAGAAGGAGACAACGCAGGAAAGGCTCGAATACCTTGCAAGCCACTTTGCCGAAATGGGCGAAATCTGCCTGTTCGAGGGGCAGAAGGAGGTTGTAAAGCTCGCGGAAATGTCCACAAAAATGTTCAACGGCTTCACCGACATTTTCCAGAAGCCCGACGAGGACTTGAGCGGGCAGGTCAACGAATTGCGCGGCCTGGAGGAGGAATGCGACAAGCTCTCATACGCGCTGACAAACTTTTTCATACAATGCACCTCGCACGAGCTGAGCGAGCAAAGCACAAACGTTGTCGTCAAGAACATGGTGATAATCGCGGAGCTCGAGGACATGAGCGACTGCTGCTACCGCCTCATAACGCTGGCGCGCAAGAGATACCGCAAGCAGTTTAAGGACCAGATGCTCCAGTCGCCCGCGTTCGTGCAGTTCTGCGAGGAAATCGACAAATTCCTGCTCTTCGCCCACAGGATGCTCCTCCAGCAAAACGTCACGCCCGAGGATTTGGAAAACGCCGTAAAAATCCGCACGATGCTCGACAAAATCCGCAAGTCCATACGCAAGGAGGTCATCGCCGAAATCGAATTGGGCGCGGCGAGCGCGAAGGGCGGCATTTTGTTCATAGAAATTCTCGGCCAGTGCGAAAAAGTCGGCGCGCACTCCATGAACATTTTGGAGGCTCTCCAAAACCCCTCGATGCTCTTCGCGGGGCCGAAGCTCGCAAAGGGGCAGCCGATTTCGCGCGATTAAATTTCCGCCAAAACAATTTGACCTTTTAAATAAATTGTAAAAACATAAATCCAGATGAAAAATTTTTACATTACAACCGCAATCGACTACGCCAACGGCTCGCCCCACCTCGGGCACGCCTACGAAAAAGTTTTAACCGACGTCATCGCGCGCTACAAAAGGCTCTGCGGCGAGAATGTCCGCTTCCTGACGGGGCTCGACGAGCACGGGCAGAAAGTCCAGCAAAGCGCGCGCAAGGCGGGCATAGAGCCAATCGCATTCTGCGACGCCCAGGCGGAAAAATTCCGCGAGCTTTGCAGGCTTCTCAACATTTCAAACGACGACTATATCCGCACGACGCAGGAAAGGCACAAAAAAGTCGTAAGGCAGCTCCTGCAAAAGCTCTTCGACAAGGGCGAAATCTACAAGGCGCAGTACAAGGGCTTCTACTCCGCCCGCCAAGAGCAGTTCCTGCTTGAAAAGGACAAAAACGAGGACGGCACTTGGCCAGAAATTTTCGGCGAAGTCGTCGAAATCACGGAGTCCAACTACTTCTTTAAAATCGGCAAATACCAGGAGTGGCTTGTAAAGTACATAAGCTCCCACGAAGACTTCATCTTCCCGCGCTTCCGCGCGAAGCAGGTTCTGGAATTTTTAAAGGAGCCGCTCAACGACCTTTGCATATCGCGCCCGAAAGAGCGCCTCGAATGGGGCATCCCACTGCCCTTCGACGAAAACTACGTAACCTACGTCTGGTTTGACGCCCTCGTAAACTACATCTCCGCCATAGGCTACGGCGAGCCCGATTTTGAAAAGAACTGGCCTGCGAATTTCCACGTCATCGGCAAGGACATTCTCGTGCCCCCGCACGCGGTCTACTGGCCGATTATGCTCAAAGCCCTCGGCATAGAAATCCCACAGTCGCTCCTGGTGCACGGCTGGTGGCTCTCCTCGGGCGAAAAGATGTCAAAGAGCCTCGGCAACATCGTAAACCCGCTCGACTTAATCTCGCAGTTCGGCACGGACCCCTTCCGATACTTCTTGATGCGCGAAATGAACGTCGGCCAGGACAGCGACTTTTCAGCCGACCAGTTTTTGACGAGGTACACAAGCGACCTGGGCAACGACTTGGGCAACCTCGTAAGCCGCACGCTCAACATGTCGCACCGCTACTGCGAAGGCGTTGTGAAAGCGCAGCAAATCGACGAAGAGCCCGAGCAAACCCTGCGCAATTTGTGGGGGCAAACCGCGGACGCCGCCATGCAGATGTACGAGGGCATGCAGTTCCACACAGCCCTCGAGACGGCTTTCAACTTCATCCGCGCCATAAACCGCTACGCCGAGCAGCGCGCGCCCTGGAAGCTCGCAAAGAGCGAAGATCCGCAGGACAAGCTGCGCCTCGAAACCTCGCTTGCCTGCATGGCGGAAGGTCTGAGGCTTGCCGCGGTTTTGCTTGCGCCTATTATGCCGCAGGTAAGCGAAAAAATCCTGAATTTGCTCGGGCAAAAGAGCGCGGAAAAATTCGAGGGCAACCTCGCCTGGGGGCAGTCTTTGCTCGGGGCAAAGCTCGCGCCGCAGGAAATTTTGTTCCCGAGGCTGCAAAAATAAATCCCCAACTTAAACTTCGAAAGGCGCGGCTTGGGCAAAGCCGCGTTTTTTTTTGCGCAAAAAAGCGTCCGCCCATTATCAAAATATGTATTTTTAAGCTCAACAGATTGTTGACTTTGCAAAAAAAATCCCAAAACTTTTAGGGCAATATGCAAGATTATATTTTCGACATGGGATACGCCGAATTCGAGGCGAAAGAGGAGCTTAAATTTACACTGCCATACGCAATCGCAAAAGGATTGTTCGACAAGAGGGGCGAAGACATTTTAATCGACTACACAGGCGGCGACAAAACTTACACCGGCGGAGTGTTGCTCGCATACTCGCTCGCGGTTTCAAAAGTTTTGAAAGCCAAAATTCCGTCCGCCCGCGCGGGGCTTGCAATGCCGCCGTGCGCGTACGCGGTCATTGCAAACTACGCATGCGCCTTCGCGGGCATCACCCCCATAAACTTGAACTTCACAATGGGGCAAACCGCCGCGCAAAGCTGCCTCGACACAGCCGAAATCAAATACGTAATCTCGTCTGAGGCGATGCGCCAAAAAATCTCCGCGGCAAACCCGACTTTCCCCTGGGCGGAAAATTTCATAGACATAGCCGAAGTCGTCGCAAGCGTAAAGCCCGAGGACATCTCGCGGGGGCTTGAAAAAATTTTGGAAGATTTCGGCATTGAAAAGTTTGCCGACAACAACAGGGAGGCGACCCTCGTATTCACAAGCGGCAGCGAAGGCGCGCCAAAAGGCGCGGTTTTGACGGGGCGAAACATCGTCGCAAACTGCCTGCAAACAAGGCTTTCAAACGTATTCAAGCCCGGCGACATCCTTGTGGCAAACCTTCCCGTATTCCACTCTTTCGGGCTTTTGTTCGGCGTCTGGGCCCTCGCAATAAACGGTGTAAAAACGCTGATGCTTGCAAGCCCAATCGACATCAAGGCGAACATCCGCGCAATCCGCAAATACCGCCCGCAGGTTTTGCTCGGCAGCCCGACTTTCTTCCGCGCCTACATCCGCCACGCCGCAAAAGAGGACTTGCAATGCCTGCGCATGGCAATCGCGGGGGCTGAAAAAACCCCCGAAGGCTTCGAGGAGCTTTGGAACTCCACTTTCAACCCCGGCTCCTACAAGGAGGGCTACGGGCTTACGGAAACCTCCCCCGTCGCGGGCGTAAACCTGCCCGCCGCCGACTACGGCTGGTACAGCACGGGCGCGCGCAAGGGCTCGATTGGCAAGCTGTTTGTGGGCATGCGCGCAAGGGTGCTCGACCCCGCCACTTTGGAGCCTGTCGAATTCGGCAAGCAGGGGCTTTTGTCGCTGCAGGGCGCAAACGTTTTCGCGGGATATTTGAACAACCCCGAGGCGACGCAAAACGCGCTCAAAGACGGCTGGCTGATTACAGGCGACTTGTCGCGCCTCGACGCGGACGGCTTTGTGTACGTCGACGGCAGGCTTTCGCGCTTTTCAAAAATCGGCGGCGAAATGGTGCCGCACGCGACAGTCGAAAGCGCGCTCTCAAGGGCTCTGGGGCTCGACAAAAGCGAAGTCCCGCTAATCGCCGTTTCCTCGACCCTCGACGAGGGCAAGGGCGAGGCTCTGGTGCTTTTGACGACAATCGACATCGAGCACAGGCAGGTGAACGAGGCTCTAAAATCGGAGGGAATTTCAAATTTGTGGACGCCCAAGCACATCGTGAAAGTCGACAAAATTCCGCTGCTTGCCTCGGGCAAATTGAACCTTAAGGAATTGTCGAGAATGGCGAAGCAATAAAAACGTTTGTAAAAGCGCGAAAAAAACTTTTTAATGCCTTTGTCATGAAAAAAATTTTTACAGCAATTGCAATATCGCTTGCGGCGGCGTGCGCGCCCGCGCAAAACTACGCCGTCGCCGACCTTGAGCAGGATTTGGCCCTGCTAAAGCGCGAAGTCGGCAAGCTCCGCCTCGAAGTCGAGCGCCTGAACTCCGAAAACGAAGCTCTGCGCAAGGAAATCAACGAGGCAAAAAACTCCTCGACCTCCACAGAGGAAATGAACGCCACCGCAGCTTCGCTCAGGGCTGAAATCGCCGCGGCCGACGAGCAGAACAAGCGCGAAATTCTGGCGGCAGTCCGTAAGGAATTGGATTCGCTTGCAAAGCAGACGAACGCAAATCTGGAAAAGCTCGCGGGCGCAATCGGCTCCAAGCCGCAGGGGCAAATCCAGGCAAGCTTTTCCGAAAGCTACCCGAAAATGGGCGTAACCCACACTGTTGTGCGCGGCGACACAATAAGCGCAATCGCCCGCAAATACGGCTCTACAGTCAAGTGGATTCAGGACGCAAACCACATCGCCGACGCAAACCGCGGGCTTGTTGTGGGGCAGACAATTTTCGTTCCGACAAAGGAGTAATATGGCAAAAGAACACAAATCCCTCGGCAGGGGCTTAGGCTCCATAATCGCGGGCGGCTTCAAAAAGCCCGCGGCGGGCGCGGCGGCGCAAAAAGCCGCGAAAGCCCTTGCAAAACCCGAAGCAAAGCAGCAGCCTGAGCCCCAAAAAACCCAAACCCAGATGGGGCTTTTCAGCGAAATTTTAATCGACAAAATCGCGCTGAGCCCCTACCAGGCCCGCAAGGAATTCCCCGAGGAAGAAATCGCGCAGCTTGCCGACTCCATCGCCTCCGAAGGGCTGCTGCAGCCGATTATCGTGCGCAAGCTCGCAGACGGAACGTACGAGCTTATCGCGGGCGAACGCCGCCTGAGGGCGTGCAAAAAGCTCGCGCTAAAAAGAATTTCCGCCTGCGTGCAGACAGCCAGCAACGCGTCCTCCGCAGTCAAGGGGCTTATCGAAAATTTGCAGCGCAGCGGCCTCAACCCGATGGAAGAGGCGCAGGGCATCGCAAGCCTCATCGCAAACTTCAAGCTGACGCAGGAGTCGGCGGCGGCGAGGCTTGGCAAGCCGCGCTCGTCGGTCGCAAACTCGCTGAGGCTTCTGACGCTGCCAAAAGAGGTGCAGGGCTTCATAGCAAAAGGGCTCCTCTCGCAGGGGCACGCAAAGGTGCTGCTCTCGCTCGACGACAAATCGCAGCAAACGCTGCTCGCGCGCAAAATCATCGACGGCCACCTCAACGTGCGCATGGCGGAAGAGTCGGTAAAAAGAATTAAAAACGAGCGCGACCGCTCAACGCAGGGCACATCGCGCTCGGCAAAAGCGCAGAGCGCGGTTGTGCGCGATATTCAAAACAAAATCGCGGAACGCCTCAACGCCGCCGTCGAATTAAGGCACACGCCCAAGAGGGGCAAAATCATAATCGAGTATTTCGGCAACGATGACCTCCAAAGAATTTTGGAAATTCTGGGCGTCGAAATTTAGCATGAAAAAACGCGCAAAAATTTTTACGCTTTCGGCATTCGCGCTCCTTGCCGCAAGCCCGCTTTTTGCGCAGAAGCACAACGACTACACCGAAGGCAACATCACGCTCGAGCGCAAGCCTTTCGAGGCGGAAAAAAGCCCCCTGCAGGACGAAAAAAGCCGCTTCCAAGACAGCCGCTTTGAGCCTAAAAAATTCGAGCCAAAAGACGACGGAGCAGGAGCAAAGGCGGTCGAGGAAAAGCGCGCGGATCTTTCGGGCGGCGGGCTTGCGGAAACCTACCGGGAAAAAAAGCCCGACAATTACAAAAAAAACTACGAAGCCCCCGAGCTTCAAAAATTCGAAGGCAACTACGAAATTCCGGAGCTCAACGCCCTGAAAAATTCCGACAAAGACCTGTCGAAAAAATACGAGGGCAGCATCGACTTTTCCAAGCGGCACTACCGCGACAGCGAAATGCGCGAATTTTTGCAAACGGTAAACGAGAAGTCGATGAAGGACATAAATAAATACATGTTCCGCTCCTCGCGCTCCGACGAGCCCGGGATGCCCTCTACCGAGGCGGGCGGCCAGCTGGGCACAAGCGACGTCAAGTCGAACTCGATTAAAGACTTTATTTTCGGGACAAAAACCATGGACCGCCCCGCGGTGTCGTTCTCGCAAAACATGGAGCTTGGCGCGGTGAAAAGCAGCAAGGCGATGGACTTGGGCGAGGCTAAAAAAACTTCGGCTCCCCCGCCCGCCGCAAAAGTTCTGCCCGCAAAGGTAATCGGCGAAAACCAAACTCTCAAAAAGCCCGAAACCCCGCCCGAGCGCAAGGTAAAAGTCGCCGAAACCGAAGTCGTGCTCAACT
>JAFXRX010000257.1 GCA_017526045.1 Opitutales bacterium | reverse complement strand
CCGAGACGAGGACAACGAGCGAAAGCGATGTTGCCCGAAGCGATAGCGAGGGTTGCAACGCCGCGCATTTTTGCGGATGCAAAAAGCAAGGCGGGCAATCCAATTTGGCTCTTTTTTTGGAACGCAGAAATGCGCCAATTTGAACTCGCTCGCACAGTGGTGCTCGTCTCGCCCTTCGGGTAAATTGCTTGCGCAATTTATGCTCCACAAAAGCTTGCAAGCAACTTTTGTGGTCACGCGTTTTTAAGGGACGACCTTGTTGAGGGAGTATTCCACAATGCCCTCCGCGCCGTTTTCCTTCAGCGTCGGGATAATCTCGCGCACAGTCTTTTCGTCGACAATGGTTTCGACCGCAACCCATGCGGGGTCGGAAAGCTGTGAAATCGTGGGCGTGCGCAAGGCGGGCAGCGCGCTTATTATGCGGTTGAGGCTCGACTTGGGCAAATTCATCTTCAAGCCGACCTTGCTCGCGGCGGAGAGAGCCGCCTGCAAAAGCATCGCTATCGACTCAATCTTGCGGCGTTTTTCGGGGTCTTCCCAAGCCTTCTTGTTGGCGATGAACTTCGTGTTTGTGTAGAGCATCGTGTCGATTATGCGCAGGTTGTTCGCGCGTATGGAAGAGCCCGTCTCGGTGATGTCGGCGATTGCGTCGACCAAGTCGGGGACTTTGACTTCCGTCGCGCCCCAGGAAAATTCGACTTCGGCGTTGACGCCCTTTTCCTGCAAATATTTTTTTGTGAAGTTTACAAGCTCGGTTGCGATGCGCTTGCCGTTCAAGTCTTCGACAGTCTTGATGTCGCTGTCTTCCTTGACGCACAAGACCCAGCGCGACTTAAGAGAGGTCGCCTTGCTGTAAATGAGGTCGCAAACCTCGACCACGTCGCTGTTGTTTTCGATAATCCAGTCGTAGCCGGTCAGCCCGCAGTCGAAGAAGCCCAATTCGACGTACCTGCTGATTTCCTGGGCGCGGACAAAGCGGCCGTCGAGCTCGGGGTCGTCGATAGACGGCTTGTACGAGCGGGAGCTTTTGGAAATTTTCCAGCCCGCCCTTGCGAACAGGTTGATTGTAGATTCTTCGAGGCTGCCCTTCGGCAAGCCAAGCATTATTAGAGGATTGCTCACGATTGTTCCTTTGTTTTTGCCGAAACCGGCTTGGAAAGTGGTGCGGGCGGACAGAATCGAACTGACACAATCTGCTTGGAAAACAGAGGTTCTACCACTAAACTACGCCCGCGTGTAAATTAAAGATTTCTATCTTTTAAAAATAGAGAGTTTCGTCAAGCTATTTTTGTTTAAGAAAAGGAAAATTATGGCGTATGCGAGGCAGAGTTTCGGCAGCCAGTCGCCGTATTTTGCGTAAAAGGTTTCGACGCCCTCGAAGTTTTTGTACGAAACCAAATCGGCATAGCCCGCGCCGCGGAAATATATGGAGCCTTCGTCGTTTGCAAGGGGGCACCCGCGCGCGATTTTGAGAGTTTTTACAAGAAGCTGGTTGCCGTCGGCGTCGACAAGCTCGAAAGGCCTCGCGCTTGCGCCAGAGCCATCGTAAATGCCGCCCTCCTCGCTGCGGATTGCAAAGCAGGGCACGAGCCTGCCGTACTGGTCGAACACGCCGCTCAAGCCGTTTACCGAAGCCCTTATGAGAGGCTTGCGCAGGCTCGCCGCCTGAAACGCCGAATGCGCCGCGTGCTGCCACGCCCCGCCCTCGCGCCCGTACCAGGAATCGTTCGTGCAAACGTACAAAATTTCAGCCCCCGCCTTTGCCGCGCTGCGCCCGAGCTGCGGGAAAATGTCCTCGTAGCAGATTATCGGAGAGATTTTGCGGATTTTATTTTTGACAAGGCAGTCGAACACGACGCTCTTTTGCCCCGCCGCCATTCCGCCGACCGGTATAACAGCCTCCTTCAAAAAGAAGCACCAGGAAGGCAGGTATTCGCCGAATGGCACAAGTTTTTGCTTTGCGTAAAAATTTTCGTCAAGCCCGTCCTTTTCGGAGACGTAAAAGGCTGCGTTATACGAGGTGGCAACCCCGTCATTGTTGAAATACGCGCCGTTGCCCATGATAATGGGCGCGCCCAAGTCCGAGGCGACATCCTCGCACCACTGCCGCATTCCCTCCGCGCCGATTACGGGCCACATGGGCGGCGTCGCCGACTCGCTCCAGGCGACTATGTCGACTTCCGCCTTTTTAAGCGAAAGCGTCAGATTTTTTAGAACCTGCAGGTTGTCCCGCCCCATAGAGGCGTCCCAATTCAAAATTCCGGCAAAATCCGTCTGCACAAGCCCGACCCTGAAAAGCTTTTGCGCGTTTTGCTTTTTCGGCAGGTCTGAAATGTACATGAAAACGCCCGCCATAACCATAAGGGCGGCGATGTAAAATTCGGGGGTTAGCCTGCCGAACCTGCCAGAGTTGCCGCCCTCGATTTTAGACCTGTGCCAAGCCCAGACGCGCAATCCGTAAACGCCCAGCGCGAGCCCGAAAAATATCAGAATAAACGAGACAAGATACGCGCCGCCAATGCTCGAAGCCTGGATTGCCGCGGGGCGCAGCCACTGGCTGTGCGCAAGCAGCAGCCACGGAAAGCCCGTAAAAATAAACGACCTTATCCATTCAAGCGCAACCCAAAGCCCCGACAAAAACAGAATTTTTGACAGCCTCAAAAGAAAACCCTCTTGCGCCGAGGGCAAAAATTTTTTCAAAGCCAAAAGCCAGACCCAAAAGAAGAGCGCAAGAATTAGCGAAAGAGCCAGCGCGAAAAAATATCCCGAGGGCGGATACACAAACCTAAGCCACGCAAGAAGCGCAAGCCACGCAGCCCACGCGCCGAAAAGCGAACACAAAGCCCAAGACTTTGCCGGCATCTTCCACGACGCCGCAGCCCACATCAAGAGAGCCGAAAAGACGTATGCGCACTCCGCCGCGCCGAACGGCTCGAAGCTTGCGGCGTAAAGCGCAAACCCCAGAAACAGCAGAACTACCGGCAAAAATCTTGAAATCATCGCGTTAAAATGCGGCGCGCCAAAATTAGAAGTCTTTGAGCCTCCAGCCCTCGTCGCGGATTAGCGGCTCGGCTTTTTTAAACTTCATCGTCTTGGTTTCCGAGCCCTTGCAAATCGTTACGGTTTCGTTGCGGCCTATGCGCGGCATTTCGGCGGGGGCGAGCTTTACTTCGGGCAAAGTGATGTCGTCCCGCTTCTTCGGCGTTTCGCGCTCCTTTGGGGAGGATACCGACTGCAAAATGTCGCCGTTTGCCCTTGCTATTATTTCCTGAAGTGCTTCAAGGCTCGAGGCACTGCGGAAAATGCCGAGGCAAAGGTCGTTGCGGATATTCGAAAGGAGCCGCTCGAAATATTTGTAGGCTTCGCTCTTGTATTCGTTCAAGGGGTCTTTCTGCCCGTAGGAGCGCAACCCGACGCTCTTGCGCAAGTCCTCCATTTCGGTCAGGTGGTCCTGCCAATTTTTGTCGAATGCGCGCATTAAAACGTAGCGTTCGATGAGCTTCAGCGTTTCCGGATTTTCGACCTGCTCCCTGATTTTGTAGAGCGCGCCGATTTTTTCCATGATTTTACCTGCCATCTGGGCGTCGTCCATGCCCTTCAATTCTTCGGCGGAAATCATAATCGGGAAGCGGCTGGTAATCCAGCTGCAAAGCTGCTCGACTTCGGCTGCGTTGTCGGAATCTTTGCCTGTGTAGAAAGAGCCGATGCGCTCGTCGATTTCCTCCTGGATGAGCTCGAAGACGATTTTGCGGGGCTCGTCGGTTGTTATTGTGTCGTTGCGCAGGCCGTAGATGACTTCGCGCTGCTTATTCAAAACGTCGTCGTACTGCAGAAGCCGCTTGCGGATTGAATAGTTCTGCCCCTCGACGGTTTTTTGCGCGCGCTCGATTGAGCGGTTTATTATGGGGTGCTCGATTGGCTCTCCCTCGGTGAAAGTTCTTTCGAGAATTTTGCCCGCGGTCGAGTTGGCGAAAAGGCGCATTAAATCGTCCTCAAGCGAGATTAAGAACTTCGAGGCGCCGTTGTCGCCCTGACGGGCGCATCTGCCGCGCAGCTGGCGGTCTATTCGGCGCGACTCGTGGCGCTCGGTGCCCAAGACGAAGAGCCCGCCCAGTTCGTCGACGCCCTCGCCGAGCTTGATGTCGGTGCCGCGCCCCGCCATGTTGGTGGCGATTGTAACCGCGCCGCGCTGCCCCGCCTGCGCGACGATTTCAGCCTCCTTTGCGTGGTTTTTAGCGTTCAGGACGTTGTGCGGAATTTTTGTGCGGCGCAGCATTCTGCTTAAAAGCTCGCTGGCCTCGCCGACGCGGTGCCCACCAAAACGGGCTGCCCGCGCCTGTAAGCCGCCTCGATTTCGGCGATTGCGGCGTTGTATTTTTCGCGGCGGGTCTTGAAGAAGACGTCGTTGAAATCCTTGCGGCGGCAGGGCTTGTTGGTGGGGATTGCCATGACGTTTAAAGAGTAGATGTCGTGGAATTCCTGCGCCTCCGTTTCCGCAGTGCCCGTCATGCCCGCGAGCTTCGAGTAGAGGCGGAAATAGTTTTGGATTGTGATTGTTGCGTAAGTTTTCGTCTCCCTTTCGATTTCGACGCCCTCTTTCGCCTCGACAGCCTGGTGCAGGCCCTCGCTCCACCTTCTGCCGTACATGATGCGCCCCGTGTTGGGGTCGACGATGTGCACCTTGCCGTCCTGCACGACGTATTCGACGTCCTTTTCGTAAATCGAGTAAGCGCGCACGAGCTGGCTTATGCAGTG
This sequence comes from Opitutales bacterium, assembly GCA_017526045.1. Classification (GTDB taxonomy): domain Bacteria; phylum Verrucomicrobiota; class Verrucomicrobiia; order Opitutales; family Intestinicryptomonadaceae; genus Intestinicryptomonas. The sequence goes on along the minus strand of JAFXRX010000257.1, from coordinate 1,910 downwards.
GATTTCCTCGGAAATTCTAATCAGGTCGTTTTCGGCGGCGAGCTTGAGCTCCTGCTTCTTTTCGGGCGACAAGTCTTTGCGCGAGTCGATGTCCCCAAAAATCGTCGCAAGATCCGGCATGACGAAGGCGTCGGGGTTGCCCGGCGAAATTACGTTTCTGCCCGTTTCGGTCAGGTCGGATTGCCGCTGCTTTTCGTCGATTACAAAGTAGAGCTGCTCCTTGAACCTGAAGCGGTCCTCCTTGCGGAAGTCGGACGCCATTTCCATGTCGAACTTGTCGAGCTTTTTGCAGACGAGGCCGTGCTCCATGAGCTGGCGCAGGATGCGGTTTTTGGGCATGCCCATTTTCACCTGCCAAAGCTTCAGGATGCCTTCCTCGCCCAAGTCGCCAGTTTTGTCGAATTCGTCCTTGGCGTCGGCGGCGAGCTGGTTGCAAAGCTTTGTCTGCAATTTCACGACCTCCTCGACGGCGGGCTTCAGGCGCATAAACGGAGCCTCGCGGGTCTCCTGCACGGGGCCCGAAATAATCAGCGGCGTGCGCGCCTCGTCAATCAAAACAGAGTCCACTTCGTCGACTATGCAGTAAAAATGCCCGTTCTGAACCTGGCTTTCGGCGTCGGTTGCCATGCCGTTGTCGCGGAGGTAGTCGAAGCCGAATTCGCTTGCAGTGCCGTATGTGATGTTCGCCTTGTATGCAAGCTTCTTGCTTTCGGTGTCCTGCATATTGTAAATCCAGTCCACTTTGAGCCCGAGGAAGCTGTAAAGATAGCCCATCCACTCCGAGTCGCGGCGCGCGAGGTATTCGTTGACTGTAACGAGGTGGCAGTTTTTGCCGGTAAGGGCGTTCAAGTAAAGCGGCAGCGTCGCCACAAGCGTCTCGCCCTCGCCCGTCGCCATTTCGGCAATCATATTCTGGTGCAGCGCGATGCCGCCGATTAGCTGGACGTCGTAATGGACCATGTCCCAGGTCAGCTCGTGGCCGCACACTGTAATTTTCTTGCCGCAAAGCCTGCGGGCGGCGTTCTTTACGGCGGCGAAAGCTTCGGGCAGGAGCTGGTCTGTTGTCTCGCCCGCGGCAATCCTCGCCATGAACTCGGCTGTCTTTGCCCTGAGCTGCTCGTCGGTCAAAGACTGGTAGCCTTCTTCGATTTGGTTTATCTTCGCCACAATCGGGCGAGCCTTTTTATAAAAACGCTTGTAGTGGTTGCCCGCAAAAAATTTGAAAATTCTCGATAGCATATCAATAAAAAAATATCCCTTTCATTTTGTAAAAAAGAGCGGGTGGGGCAACACTTTTATTATTTTATTTTGCAAAACTTGGCGAAATTTGCCCGTCCAATCCCAAAAATTCGGCGTTTACCCTGCCCAACCCCGCGGGTTTGCCGATTTTTACGCGGCACATTCTGTTTTTCAGCCCGCCTTCCTTTATCTTTACGGCAGTTTGAATGTAGTTTGAAGCGTACCCCAAATAAATGCCTCCGGAAATTTGGTTTTCCAAAAGCACATTCTCGATTTTCCCCTCCTGGCTTTCAAAAAATTTGCGCTTCAATTCCGCGCCCAGGGCGCGCAGCTTGTCGGCGCGGGCGCGGCGCAGCGGCAGGGGCATCTGCGGCATTGAAGCCGCCAAAGTTTGCGGGCGCGGCGAAAACGTGAAAACGTGCAAAAAATTAAGCTTGGAATTTTTTATGGTTTCAAAAGTTTTGTCGAAATCCTCCTCTGTCTCGCCCGGAAATCCGCAAATAACGTCGGTGCCTATGCCTATGTTTTCGTCTGCGCTTTTTATGAATTTGAGCATCCCGAAAAATTCTTCCGCGCTGTATTTGCGGCGCATGTTTTTGAGCGTTTTATCGCACGCGCTCTGAAGGGAAATGTGAAGGTGCCGCGCAAGCTTGTGCGAGGGGTCCTTCATG
>JAFXRX010000256.1 GCA_017526045.1 Opitutales bacterium | reverse complement strand
GGCAGCCCCACCGAAACGGCGGTATAGTCGCCCTTGTTTTGCTTTGCCCATTCGCTGAGCGAATTGTCGACAATCGAAAGCTCGTCGAGCGTGGAAATTTTTGCGAGGTTTTTAGACTGCTCCTCGTTGTAGCCCGAAGCGAACGGGTTTACGTTCAAATTGGAAAGCTCGTTTATGAAGCTTGTGTTGATTACCTGCGGGACGCGCGGGTCGGCGGGAGCCTGGTTTGAAAGGTTGGACGCCGGATACACAGCTTTGTCGAGATACCTTTCGGGGCGCGTCAGGTTGATTTTAGCCTTTTGGCTTTCGTCGCTGACCCACCATGCGTACGCGCCTTCGCTCGACTGCCCCTGGTCGGCGCCAAAGCGAACCTTGCCCGCCTTGACTTCAATCTTGTCGCTCTTGAGCCTCGAAGAAACTTCGCCGCCGTACTTCGACGGGTAGTCGGAGAGCATATTGTATTCGGAAAGCGTTACGGTTTCGTCGCTCAAATCCTCGGGGCGCTGGCTTATCGGGTTGCGCAGGCGCGTCTGGCCCGAGATGAGCCAGCTGACTTCGGGGGACTCGCCGCCGTTGCGGATAGTCTCGACGAGGTCGCGCTGCTCGTTCTGCAGCTCGCGCGGCGACATGCCCGAGGCGTCTTTTTTTACGTTGAAGGTGCCGACGACGTAGGGAGTTGCGACGCCGTCTATGCCGACAGTTTCCGGATCGGCGTCAAATATTGAAGACTGCACGGTAATGGCGTTGTCCTTGCCGACCGTACGCTGCAAATTGGAGATTGCTATGCTCATGCCAAGGAGGGCGTGCGAGCGCGCTTCGTGCGTCTGCTTTTGGGCGTTGAGTATCCGCAAATTAGAACTAATAATCGCCGAAAGCGTCAAAGTAAGCAGCACCATAAACGCCACTGCGCCTATGGCAAGCACGAGGGCAAACGCCTTCCTTTGAGCAGTTTTTTTGACTTTCGAGTTCTTCATAGATTTTTTGGGGTTAAAATTGCCGTTTTTAAATATGGGGTCATTATTTTTTTCTGCCGTATTTATAAACGCATCTTTTTTTAGATGCAACAATAAATTGCGCATCGCAAAAAAATGTTTGATTTATTTGAGACTTTTTGATTATATTTCATCCCTAATTAGTTAATACGGAATATTTCCACCTATGCGTACCATATTAATAAAGATTTTATTGGGCATTGCGCTCGTTTTTGCCTCGGGGGAACTGGCGGCGCAGCGGCAAGCCGAAACGCGCGGCAAAGAAGCCGCAAACTTCAGCTGGGACAGCCAAAAAGACCAAAAATACAGCTTCTGCCTGCTCTCCATGGACGGCCTGAAACGCGCCTACTATGTAAAAGTCGGCGACGTCTTCGCCCCGATTGAGGCGAGCACCGCCCGCAGCCTCGACACCATGTTCTTTTCGGACACCTCAAACATAGTCTTTTACACCAAGCGCGTCGACGGCAAAGACACCCTGTTCAACCCCGTTTTGACAGTGGGCATCGGCAACAAGGAAGACGTCGTAATCTGCCTTGCCGAGCGCGACGGCGCCCTCGTCTCGAACGTAATAGACATTTCCGCAAAAAATCTGCCCGCGGGCGTGTTTGCAGTCGTAAACCTCTCGAACAAGCCGTTCGGGGTTGCCATAGACAAAAAGCTTTTGAGGGTCGAGCCCTTCGGCATGGTCAAGCAGGCGTTCACCCCGAACGACGAAATCGAGGAAGTGCCCTTTAAATTCTACATACTCGGCAAAAAGCCCAAACTCGCATTCGAGCGGTTTTTCAGCTTCGCGACCTCGCAAAACCTGACAATGTACGTCTTCGACGTCCCCCGCAACGACGCAATGGACAAGGAAGTGCCGTTCTTAATCCGCTACGGCAAAGCCCCGAGAAAATAAGAAACTGGCAACAAAAAAATAGAAGAAAAAAAGAAATCCCGCAAAAGAGCGGGATTTTTTTATGGGCTTTGCGCAAAATGCGGAAAGCCAGTTTTTATAGAAAAAAGAAATGTTAAAATTTTTAATTGACAGGGATTTTCAAGGCATGCATATTTAAAAGCTTAATTTTTTAAACAATCCATAAAAAGGAAAAATATCATGGCAATCAAAGTAGGCATTAACGGCTTCGGCAGAATCGGCCGCATGGTTTTCCGCGCTGCAGTGGAAAACTTTGCAAATGACATCCAGATCGTTGGCATCAACGACCTTCTCGACCCGGAATACTTGGCATACATGCTCAAGTACGACTCAGTTCACGGTCAGTTCCAGGGCGACATCAAGGTTGAAGGCAGCTATCTCATCGTAAACGGCAACAAGATTCGCCTGACAGCGGAAATGGATCCTGCAAACTTGAAGTGGAACGAAGTCGGC
>JAFXRX010000255.1 GCA_017526045.1 Opitutales bacterium | reverse complement strand
CGAAATTGCGGTCGCCTTGAACGCAGACCTCGACCACACCGACACATACAAAGACTTGCCAAGCGTCGGCGAAATGTTTTCGCGCCTGTTCTCGCGCACAAAAAAATACATTGTCATCCCCGAGGGCGACGAGATTTTAAAAAGAGCCGCCTCCGGCAAAAAAGCCGAGACTGTTTTTGTAAAAATCCCAAAAAACGATTTTATTTCGGCGGACAAGCTGATGGCGCAGCGCGCCCTGGAGCTCGCGTTTGAAAGGGATTTTCCGCCCGATGTTTTCGATGATTTTGCGGGGGTAGGCAGAAGGCAGGAAGTTTTAAAAGACTGCGAAGAATTTTTCGCCATAGCCGACTACGCCCACCACCCGCGCGAAGTCGCCGCGTTTTTCGAATGGCTCGACAAAAACTCTCCCGAAAAGAAGCTCGTGTTCTTCCAGCCGCACCGCTACACGCGCACAAAGAGATTTGCCGCGGACTTCCAAAAAATATTTTCCGCCCGCGCCCAAAAAGGCGACAAAATATTCATTCTGCCCGTGTACGCGGCAAGCGAACCCTTCGACGAAGCCGCAACCGAAAAAATTATCGCAAAACAAAATCTTATGCTTGCGAAATTTTCGGAAATGGGAAATATTTTAAGGGACTTTAAAAAGAGCGCGAAAACGAAATTCTGCGCCGCGTTCGTCGGCGCGGGGGACGTTTATTTCGAGGCTAAAAAATTGTTCGATTTTTATGAAAAAATTTAAGGTTGCAGTATTGATGGGCGGCGTCTCTTCGGAGCGCGAAGTGTCGCTTGTCAGCGGAAAATTCGTTTTCGAGGAAGTAGCAAAAAGTTTCGGCGCCGAATGCGCAATCCTCGAAAAAAACGAGCTTCCCAAAAACTTAAACCCGCGCGACACAATCGTCTTTCCCGTAATGCACGGCGAATACGGCGAGGACGGAACGCTGCAAAGGGAGCTCGAAGAGGCGGGCTTTGCCTTCGCGGGCTCGGGCAGCCTCGCAAGCAAAGTCTGCATGAACAAGCCTGCCGCCAAAGCCCTGATGAAGGCTGCGGGGCTCGGCGTCGCGCCCGAATTTATTTTTGACAAAGACAGCGTCCCGAGCGTGGAATGCGCAATCTCGCTTCTTGGCAAAAAGCTGATTTTAAAGCCCGCCGACAAGGGCAGCAGCGTCGGCCTTAAAACGCTCGAAGGCGAAGGGCAAACAGCGTCGGCTCTCGCGGAAATCAAGGGCGGCATGTGGATGCTCGAAAGCTTCTTCAAAGGAAGAGAATTTTCCGTCGGCGTAATCGAAGGCAAGGCTGCGGGCATAGTCGAAATCATCCCCGAGGGCGGAGTTTACGACTACAAGCGCAAGTACACCGCGGGGGCCACGCGCTACGAATTCCCCGCAAAGCTCAAGGAGGCAGAGGAAAATTCGATAAAGCTCGCAGCCGAAAAAGCGTACGCGAGCTGCGGATGCCGCGACTTTGCAAGGGTCGATTTTTTGATGGGCGAAAGCGGCGAATTCATCGTTCTTGAAATCAACACGCTGCCGGGCATGACGCCCACAAGCCTTCTTCCCAAAAGCGCGTCCTGCATAGGGCTCGACTTCGGCGGGCTTTGCAAAAAGATGCTCGAAGGCGCAATCAAACGTTTTGAAAGCGGAAGTTAAGTGGCGGGGCAATCGCAGTCGTGGCAGGATTTGAGGCCGTCCTCGAAGAAGTCGGGGAAGGCGTCCTGGCGCGCGCGCCTCAAAAATCTGTTTGCGTGGATTAGGCGCGCGTTTTTAGCCGCCGCGCTCGCCGCCGCCGCGTTCGGCGGCTACTATGCCTATAAAAACGGAATGGTGGAAAAGCTGCTAACGCCCTCGACCGAGGAATTGCGCGATGTGGTTTTCAAGACCGACGGGGTAATAACAAAGCAGTGGGCGCAGGAAAATTCGCTCCTGCCATCCCCGCAAAACCTCGCGCAGATAGACGTAAGGCAGATACGCGAAAATTTTCTGGGCGCAAGCCAAATAAAAGACGCAAGCGTCGCAAAAATCTACCCCGACAAAATTCTAATAGAAATAACCGAGCACAAGCCCGCAGCGCGAATTGCAATCGCGCAAAACAAAAGCGTGCGCGAATATCTCGTCTCGCCCGAGGGCGTAATTTTCGACCCCGTCTGCGTGCCGCCCGAATCGGTTGCGGATTTGCCGTGGCTTATGGGCGTTCCAATAATCCAAAAGGGCGCGGGCTTCGAGGCGTGCGAAAACGCGCATATAATCGACGAGCTCATAAAAAGCGCGAGGGCCGCCCTGCCCGAAAATTTCGAGACCTGGCGCACAATAAACGCCCGCGAGCTCGGCAGCGTCACGCTTCCGATAATGATAGTTTCGACGTCCGAAAACGTGAAGATAGTATTCCACGCAAAAAATATAAAGTACCAGCTCGAAAAGCTGGAATACATACTGCGGTATTTCGAAAACGAAAGCCTTGAAGGCGTGGAAAAAATCGACCTTTCCCTCAAAGACAAAGCAATAGTCAGCCTCCGTAAAAAAAATGAGCGATAACCCGATAGTCATGGCGCTTGAAATAGGCACCTCCAAAATGCTTGCGATAACCGGCGAAATAATAAATTCGTCGACAATAAACGTGCTGAGCTTCGGGGAGGAAAAGTCCGGCGGCGTCAAAAAGGGCGACATCATAAATTTCGAGAAAGCCGCCTCGCTTGCGCAGTCGGCGATGGACAAGGCGCAAAGCAAGATAACAAACGCCTCGGTCGACTGCGTGTACCTGGCAATAAGCGGCTCGCAAATTTCCGCAATACGCTCGATTGGAAACGCAAACATAAGCGCAATCGACGGCACAATTTCGCAGGGCGACATCGAGCGCGCCAAGGACGACGCCAAAAGCAAAACGCTGCCGCAAAACAGCTGCTTTATAAACCGCATCTGCTGCGGCTACTACGTCGACGGCCAGTACGTCAAAAACCCCGAAAAGCAAAAAGGAGGCCTGCTGGAGGCGGAATACTGGCTGATGTACACAAACAAGGAAAAGCTCCTGAATTTGATGAGCGTGGTGCAGACTTTCGACAATCTGCAGATAAACGAAATACTGCACTCGGGCATAGCCTCCGCCCTCTCCTGCACAACGCCGCAGCAGCGCGAAAACGGCGTGCTTTGCATCGACATCGGCTGCGGGGCGACAGACTACGCGTTTTTCAAGCACGGCAAAGTTTTCCAGGCTGGCACAATCCCCGTCGGCGGCGACCACATAACAAGCGACCTGGCATTCGGGCTTCGGCTGAGCATGCGCAACGCAAACAAAATCAAGCTCGCGCACGGCAAAATAGTCCCGACAAAAGAGGAGATGCGCGCCGACGTCTGGCTCAACGGCGACAAGTCAAT
>JAFXRX010000254.1 GCA_017526045.1 Opitutales bacterium | reverse complement strand
ACAGCGGCAAATTCCCCGAGGCGGAAAACCGCGCCATAACATCTATCGGCATGGTGCCGGGCAGGCGCGACACTTTCAGGGTGAAGGGCGAATACATTTTCAAGGAGCAAGACATATTGGGCGGCTGGAAAGACTTAAAAGACGCAATCGGCTGCGGCGGCTGGTCTATGGACGACCACCCCAAAGAAGGCTTCGACGCCGTAAACCGCCCCGCTTGCAGGCAAATCCGCAAAGCCCACTATTACAACATCCCGTTTGGCTCGCTGATTTCCGCCGACTTCAAAAACCTGATGATGGCGGGGCGCAACATAAGCTGCTCGCACGTCGCGTTCACCTCAACGCGCGTGATGCTAACAAGCGCGACAGTCGGCCACGCCGCGGGAACGGCCGCCGCAATGTCAGTTCTGAAAAACAAGACGCCGCGCGAAATCCGCAACACGCCGAAGCTTCTCAAAGAATTGCAGCAAACTCTGCTTAGAAACAACCAGGCGATTGTCGGCGTAAAGAACGAAGACCCGAAGGATTTTGCCCGAAGCGCGAAGGCGAGCGCAAACACAAGCGCGCGCGGCACATCGCCCGAAAACGTTCTAAGCGGGGCGGCGTTCGACTTGAAGGGCGAAACCAAAAACCGCTGGATTGCGGAAATGTCGAAAAAGCCCGTCTTGACCTTGAAGTGGGACAAGCCCAAAAAGATTTCGCAAATTCAAATTACGTTCGACGGCGGCACGAGGGAGCTTACGATGACCGCGCACGGCGACTATTTGAAGTCGATGATATGGGGCGCGCAGCCTGAAATTGTGAAGGACTTCAAGGTTGTCGCCACGACGCCGCAGGGCAAGAAAGTCGAGCTTGCAAACGTAAGCGGCAACTACCGGCGCCTGTTCCGCGCGAACTTCGCGCCGACTGAGATTGCGCAGCTCGATGTTGAAATTCTCGCAACCAACGGCGATCCATTAGCTCGCATCTGTGAAATAAGAACATATTAAAAAAGCGTGGAGGAACGGGGAAAAAAGCATTTTTTTCAAAAATTAAATATAGAGCGGCTTTCGCCGCGTCCGTAAAAAGAAGCTTTTTTCCCCTTGCCCTCCATCTTGGTTTTACTCGGGGGGCAGTACAAAGTACAGCTCCCCGCTCGTAAAACGCAAGAGCATCGGGCATCCTCCCCACTTTTTCGCACTCACAACCTCCCCATCTTCCCCGCGAAAATCATACACAACCTTCCCAGACGCACCCGAAGATAGTGCTTAAAGTTCCCAGAGGCACAACGCGGAAGTACACAAAGTATCAAGAAATAGTCTTAAAAAAATTAGAGCGGCTTTGCCGCATCCGAAAAAAATTTTCTTTTCTCTTTTTTCGGACTTATTCTTCGTTAAGTTGCTTGCAGGGGGCACAAAGAAAAGAGTTTAAACAAAATAGAACGAGCACAGCAAAAAAGCCTGCAAAGGAGTGTATTTAGACATACTCGACTGCGCAGGCTTTTTTGATCGCGGAGTTCTATGAAGTTTAAAGCTCTTTTATTTCGCCCCCGTCCCCATGTTTTTTATTTATACTCCGACCAGGATTTTAAGGCTATGCAGTCCAGGGGCATTTGGCAGAAGGCAGTGATGAACGCGTCCGCAAGCCTTGCGTTTGTGACAAGCGGAATGTTCAAGTCTATCGCAGCCCTGCGAATTCTATAGCTGTTGTCGAGCTCGCCCGAAGTCAAATTCTTCGGAATGTTCACAACCATGTCGATTTCCTTGTTGTGCAGCAATTCAAGCGCGTTCGGGGTTTTGTCCTGCGAATAGACGAGCGTGTTTTCAATTCCGTTTTCGGAAAGAAAGCGCGACGAGCCGCCTGTTGCGTAGATTTTCAGCCCGCGTTTTGCAAGCATTTTCGCGGCGTCGAGCAGGTCGACTTTCTGCTTTGCGTTTCCCATTGAAAGCAGCACGCTCTTTT
>JAFXRX010000253.1 GCA_017526045.1 Opitutales bacterium | reverse complement strand
GAAATTCCCGGCAGCCACCAGAGCGCGTTTATCGACAGCGTCCTGAACCGCCGCGCGACTGTGACCGACATCGAAACCGCCCACCGCACAAACACAGGCTGCCTGCTCGGCGAAATCGCATACCGCACCGGCAGGACAATCAAGTGGGACTGGAAAACCGAAAAAATCATCGGCGACGAACAGGCGCAGCGTTTGTGCTCGCGCGCCTACCGCGGAGAATGGCAGCTTGTTTAACAGGAGGAATTTTTTATGAAAAATATTGCGCTTATATTTTTGCTTTTGGCTTGCCCGCTTTTGAACGCGGCGTCAGTTGACGACATTTTGGCGTACAAAAACAGCGGCGACTCGTCCGCGTGGTATCAGGAGCTTGCAAAAGACGCCTATGACCCCGAAAAAATGGCGGCAACCGAGGCCATGGTCTTGCAGGCTATGAAAAGTCCGGGAATTTCAGACGACGCGTTCAGGCTTTGCGCAAAAATCCTGAAGCCATGCGCGTCGGAAAAATATTTGCCCGAGCTTGCAGGGCTCATTTCAAACGAGAAAAGAGTTGCTCCCGTTTTCGACGTTTTGATTTCTTTCCCGGGCAAAAAGTCCGACGATGTTTTGCTGGAGCTTTTGAAGTCGAAAGATAAAAATATCGCATCCCACGCGGCGTACGCGCTTGGCATGCGCAAAACCGCGGCGGCAGTTCAGCCGCTTTTGGCTCTTGGAAAATCTAAAGACAAGAGAGTTTCCGATGCCGCGATTACCGCCATAGGGCACATCGGCACTGTCGAGTCGGCAAAGGCGCTGAAGATTTTGGCAAGCCAAAAGAGCGCGGACAAGTTTTTGGTAAATTACGCGCTCGCCGAAACGCGCGAAAGCCTGATTGCCTCTAAAAATATGAAGGCGGCTCTTGCCATTTCGCTTTCCGACGAGTTCCGCCCCGGGCTGCTTTCGCTTTTCGAGCTTCAGGGGATGAAGGCGATGGATTCTCTCATCGCTAAAAATTCGGAGGTTGCGCGCAACGCCGCAAGAGTCGCAAACGAGGGCAGAAAATACGAAAACTCGCAGGAGCTTTTGAAGGCGTACGATTCTTTGGAGCCCGCCGCAAAGGCGGTCGCGCTGCGCCTCTTCGGGCTTTCGGGCGACAAAAAATTCCTGCCGCTTGTCCGGAATGAATTGAAGGCGAAAAAAAATCCGCTTGCCATAGAGGCAATGTACGCCTGCGCATACATCGGCAATAGCTCCATTGTCCCGAGCCTCTTGAATTTCGCCAAAAACGAAGACCGCGCAATTTACGATCCCGCGCGCTACGCTCTGACGTTTATGGCTGAGCCAATCGACGGCATTCTCGAAAAGGAGTACGCAAAAAGCAGGGACTTTAGAATTTTGGAAATTCTCATAAACCGCGGCAACATCCAGTACAGAAACGAGCTGATTTCGCGCTTCTTCGACGAGGCCGACGATGCGAGAGCCAACATCATAAAGGTTATGGAGCGGCAGGTCGGCTACGTCTGCCTGCCTGAAATCGCAAAGCGGTTCAACAACGCGAACGCCGACGTCAAAAAGGACTGCATGCGCCTTTTCATCAAGGCTTTGAGCCGCGACCGCGAAATAGATTTTAGAAATATGGTTTTCGAGCAAACCTTGTCGGGCGCGAAGTTTTCTGAAAGCGAGCTGGGCATAATAAAATCTCGAGTTTTGACCGACAAGAAAAAGAAGTAATTTCTTTTTTAGGCATTTTTTAAATCAAAAACTCCGCAATTTGCGGAGTTTTTTTGCGCGATTTTTTGCGCGGTCGGGGAGGGCGGCTTTTATCTTTTTCCGAACAAAAAGCGCAAAAAAAAACGGGCTCGCAAATTCGCGCGCCCGCTT
>JAFXRX010000252.1 GCA_017526045.1 Opitutales bacterium | reverse complement strand
CGACAACATTTTCAGATTTTCGCAGGCGGGCTCGGAAGTCAGCGCGCTCTTGGGGCGCTCGCCTTCCGCCGTCGGCTACCAGCCGACTTTGGCGACCGAAATGGGCGAGCTGCAGGAGCGCATCACATCCACCAAAAAAGGCTCGATAACATCGTTCCAGGCTGTGTACGTCCCCGCCGACGACCTTACCGACCCCGCGCCCGCAAACACTTTCGCGCACCTCGACTCCACTATAGTTTTGGACAGGTCAATCGCCTCTTTGGGCATTTACCCAGCAGTCGACCCGCTCGCCTCCACTTCCAACGCGCTCTCGCCCGACATCGTCGGCGAAGAGCATTTCCGCGTCGCCCGCGGCGTCCAGGAAGTTCTGCAAAAATACAAGGACTTGCAGGACATCATCTCGATTTTGGGCATCGACGAGCTCTCCGACGAGGACAAGACGACGGTTTTCCGCGCGCGCAAAATCCAAAAGTTTTTGTCGCACCCGTTCCACGTTTCCGAAGTCTACAACGGCGTCCCGGGCACGTACGTAAAAATCGCCGACACTGTCCGCGGCTTTAAAATGATTTTGGACGGCGAAGTCGACCACATCAACGAAAACGATTTTTACATGAAGGGCACGATAGAGGAAGTCCTTGAAGCGCACGAAAAATCGCAAAAGAAATCCTGAAAATGCTTTACCTTGAAATCATAACCCCCGACGGGGTCGCCTGGAAAAGCGAGAATGTCGAGGGCGTTTCGCTGCCCACGCGCTCGGGCGAAATCCGCATTCTGCCCGGGCACATCCCGCTCGTAACAATGGTCGAGGCGGGGGAAATCAAGGCGTTTATGGGCGGAAAGAGCGAAAGTTTGGCTGTCGACAAGGGCTATGCAAGATGCGTTTCCGACACGGTTTCGGTTCTTACCGAGGCGGCGATACATGTTGAGGAAATCGACTTGGAGTCGGTGGAGGAGGCGAAGGCGCGGGCCATGCAAACCCTTGAAAAATACAAAAAGACGCGCGAGGCGGACCCCGCCGAAATCGAGCGGCTCGAATCGACAATCCGCTTTGCAATCGCCCAGCAGCTTTCCAAGAACCGCAAACGCTGAGCCGCAAAAAAAATTTTTTTCAAACGCAAAAAATTCCAATGCAAAAAATCGGAATAATGGGCGGGAGCTTCGACCCTCCGCACAAGGCGCATCTTGAAATCTCAAATGCGGCGTTCGATTTTTTAGATCTCGACGAGATTGTGTTCGTGCCCGCGTTTTCAGCCCCCCTGAAGCCTTGCCCGCATTTTGCAAGCTTTTGCCACAGGCTTGCCATGCTCAAAATCGCGCTTGAAAAGTTCGGGCGCAAGCACCGCGTTTTGGAAATCGAGCGCGAGCGCGGGGGCGTGAGCTATTCGGTCGACACAGCCGAATATTTGCGCGGGGTTTTTCCCGGAGCAAGGCTTTTTTGGATTATCGGAACTGACCAGCTGCTCAGCCTGCACAAGTGGCGCGACATTGAAAGGCTTTCGGGCATCGTCGAATTTGCAGTGCTGCAAAGGGGAGGGGAGTCTTTGCGGGAAAACGAAAATCTTCCAAAAAAAACAAAAATTGCGCGTGTCGAGTTCGAGCCCATGGAAATTTCCTCCACGCAAATCCGCCGCGCGTTAAAAAACGGCGAAAGCGCGGCTGATTTTGTTGACGAAAATGTTTTAAAATATATAAAAGACAATAAACTTTATATCTGATAATTTTTAATTATGCAAAAAGACGAAGAAACCCTGAAAATATTGAAGGCCTGCCGCGACGCCCTCCTCGACAAAAAGGCAATCGACTTGAAAGTTCTGGACGTGCGCGGCAAATCGCCGATAACCAACTTTTTCATATTGGCAACCGCCAATTCCGAGCCGCACATGAAGGCTCTCGCGGGCGCGCTCGACGCCGCCTTGAAAGAGCTAAAAATAGAGGCGGTCGGGCGCGACTACGCCGCGGGCAGCGGCTGGGTTGTAGTCGACGCATTCGATTTCATGGCGCACATATTTCTCGAGGAGCAGCGCGGGCTTTACAAGCTCGAAGCCCTGTGGAAAGACGCAACCCCCGTCGAATTGTAGCTTAGAAAATGCTTGCCAAGGTACATTCGGGCGCGCTTTCGGGCGTCGACGCGCTCGCCGTGG
>JAFXRX010000251.1 GCA_017526045.1 Opitutales bacterium | reverse complement strand
TGGTTTTGCTTCGCAAAATCCGCGCTGTTCTCGCCCTTGCGGGTAAAAAACGCAAGGGCGTTTTTTATGCTCCCCAAAAGCTTTTGCTGCGTAAAACTTTTGTGGTCCGCGATCAAAAAAGCCTGCTCGGTCAAGTATGTTTAATACACTCCGCTCGCAGGACTAATTTCCCAAAAAGTTTTTTTCAAAAACATTTTTGGGAGCCCTATATTTTTTGCTGTGCTCGTTCTATTTTGTTTAAACTCTTTTCTTTGCACCCACTGCCAGAAACTTAACGAAAAAATAGTCCAAAAATAGAAATAAGAATTTTTTTTGGATACTGCAAAGCCGCTCTAATAAAAAAAGAATTCCCTTATTATTTTGGGAATTCTGTCTTTCTTCTTCTCGTACGTCTGGAAACTTTGTGTATGTTCCTCGTGTGCGTCTGGGAAGGTTGTGAGGGGTAAAAAGTGGTCAAAATGCGCGATGCTGTTGCGTTTTACGAGCGGGGAGCTGTACTAAAGTACTGCCCCCCGAGTAAAACCGACATGGAGCGCAAGGAATAAAAAAGCAAACTTCTTTTACGGTCGCGGCGAAGCCGCTCTATTATTAAAACTATTTTCCTAAAATAGTTTGCTTTTTTATTCCGTTTTTCACCGCTTTTTACAGCTCCCGTCCCTATTTGTTATACTCAATCAGCTCCACCGGCATGCCCTCCTCGACAATGTAGGCAAACCTCGCATTGTCGCCAAGCGGGCCAAGCGGCAAAAGAATTCTCGCGCCCTTCAATTCAGCCTCGATGTCGTCAACCTCGTACGCGACGTGCGTCATCTCCTGCATCATCTTCGGGAACATGCAGTCCGGCTCAAAATAAAGCCATTCGATGTTGTTTTTGCTGTCTTTCGGGTCGGAAAGATAGATGCGCATTTCGGGCACGTACATCATGCCGTCTCTTTTTTCTTTTACGGGAATGCCGATGTGGACTAATTTTCTCATATTCTGCCTTCTTTAAAAATGAAACATTTTTTATTTTAAAGATTGCAGAATATATAAAACGCAAAAATTTGTCAAAAATATTTCGCTTAAAAATCGCCTAAAGAGAAATGGAATTTCTTGCGCGCTCGGCGAAATCCGCGTCGGCAAATCTTTCCAAAATCTCGTTTGCAAATCCGCCAAGAAGCAGGTTTTGCGCCGCTTTTTCAGCAAGCCCGCGCGACTTCATATAAAACATCTGCTCTTTGTCAGGCCTTGAAACAGCGCAGCCGTGCGAGCACATTACATCGTTTGCCAAAATTTCCAAAATCGGCATGCCCGACGCCCTCGCCTTATCCGACGCCAACAGCGAGCGGCAGCTTTGGTACGACTGCGTTTTCTGCGCCTCCTCCTCGACGCGTATAAGCCCAGCAAACGCCGCGCGGGAGGCGTCGGAGACGATATTTTTTACCGCAAGATTGCTTGAGGAGTTGGGGCTTGTGTGGTGCTGGCGCGTGCGCAAGTCGTGCACGGCGGTTGAAGCGCACGCCAAAAGGGCTCCGATTTGCGCGTTTGCGCCCTCGCCTGCAAGCTCGAAGTTGCGCTCCGCCCTCGTCTTTGATTTGCCCGCCTCAACGAACACGTCGTCAACCGACGCGCCACCTTGCAGCAGAAAATCCGAGCGCGAATAGCGCGGCGCGTTTTCTGCCGAGTTATAAAATGTGTTGACTTTCAGCTTTGCGCCCCGCTTTACGAAATAGAAATTTGCCAAAGCGCAAAATTCGCCGCCTGCAAAATTTCGCTCGTCGAAAACTTCGACGTCCGCGCCCTCGCCTATTTCAAATATGTTTATTTTGGCAAGGGCATCTTGAGAAATTTTTGCATGGGAATTTTGGGGGATTTCAAAGACTTTTGCCTGCGCGAAGCCGAGGGCGCAAAGGGCGTCAAATTTGCCGCCGTTTAGCAGTTTTTCAAAGAAAATTTTGGAGCATTTTTTTTCAAGAACCTGCGCGTTTTTTTGCGCGTTTTCGAGGTATTTTGAAATTTCCCCGCCCCAAAAATTCAAGTCGGCAAACCGCCAATGCTCGTCTTTTTTTATCGGCAGAGGCAGAGCCTCGTAGCGGGATGTTGCAAGTTTAAGCATATCCATATCAGCCCACCGCCCCTTCCATTTGAAGCTCGATAAGACGCTTTAATTCGACGGAATACTCCATCGGGAACCTGCGCACGAGGTCGTTTACAAAGCCGTTGACTGCAAGGCTCATCGCCTCCGCCTCCGAAAGGCCGCGCTGGCGCATGTAAAAAATCTGCTCGTCGGCAAGCTTTGAGACGCTCGCCTCGTGCTGCACAAAATTGTCCTCGCCCGAGCAGACGATTGCAGGATACGTGTCGGTGCGCGAATTTGAGTTTATCAAAAGCGCGTCGCAGACTGTGTTGTTTTTGCAGCCCTTGACGCTTTCGGGCATATAGACCATTCCGCGGTATGACGCCCTGCCGTCGGCAATCGAGATGGATTTTGAAATTATGTTCGAGGTTGTGTCGTCGGCAAGGTGTATCATTTTCGCGCCCGTATCCTGGTGCTGCGAGTGGTTTGCAAGCGCGATTGAGACGACTTCGCCGCGCGCGCCCCTGCCGTTTAGGACGACTGTCGGGTATTTCATTGTAAGCCCCGAGCCGATGTTGCAGTCAATCCAGCTGATTTCGGCGCCTTCCT
>JAFXRX010000250.1 GCA_017526045.1 Opitutales bacterium | reverse complement strand
TTCAAGCCGCGCGAATATGAGCTCGTTGAGCGTTTCCAGAAGCATCGGGTTTGTCTCGGCGACCTGGAATGCCGCGTATTCGCGCCCTGCGCGTATTAAAGAGGCGCAGTGCAGGAGCTTGCGCTCGGCGTTTTGGCAGATGCGCATGTATTCGGAAGCGATGGCCCTCAGCTGGGCGTCGCTTGCGTTTGCCCTTCCGTCGAGAATGCTTTGTATTCTCAGTATTAAAAATTGTATAGTCATAGTTGTTTTATTTTTGAGTTAAGCCCCTCCATCATTTGGGCGCGGTTTGCTTTGTGCGGAAAGTCTTTTATTTGAAGGGCGGGCTCGGCCTTTTTCAAGAGCTCGGCGGCCTTTGCCTTGTTGCTGTTTTTGATTTCCCCCTCGGCTTCGACGAGCATGGCGTCGAATTTTTTGCCCATGTCGCTGAGGATTTCCGGGCGGGCCTTCGGGTTGAAGTCCTGCAAATTTGCGCCGTCCCAGAGGTCGAGAGCCTCCTGCCAGCGGGCCTGGCTTACGAGGTCTTTTACGTCCGCGCGGACTTTCGAGTAGGTGTCGCGCAGCGGCCTTGCCCCGCTTAGCGGGGTTTGCGATGCGTAGGCGCGCTTTTGGATTTGCATATTTTCCTCGAATTCGCCGCCGCTTTTTGCGGGCATCAGCGCGAAAATTGCGCACGCCGCCGCGACCGCCGCCGCAGCCGCAAAAACGATTATCATGTTGCGCTTGAACTCCTGCGGGATTTCGCGCCTAACTTCGGGGGCTTGGCGCGCGATTTTAAATTTCGGCTTGAAGTCCGATGGGCGCTGCACCTTCAAATTGAGCCTGTCGCGGTTTGAAATGTTTGCCGTGCGCGCGTATTCGGCGGCGGCGTTTTCGGGCGCGGGCAGCGAAGTTTTTTCGATTAAATTTATCGCCGCGGAATTTTCGGGCGCGGAATTTTCGCCGACAAAAGTTTTCCAGCAAAAGTCCTGCGGGTTTTCGCCGCGGCAAAGGGCGGTTGTGAACGTGTACTGCCAGGCTTTTTCGCTTGGCGTGCACAGTGCCGAGGCCTGCGCGAACATCTTTAAGAGCGTTTCGCCGTCGGAGGCGCGCGCGCGGATTTCCACATTGTCCGAAAGCATCAGGGCGGCCTTGCCCGCGTCAGCAAATATTTCCCCCCACAAAGAGGCGGGGGGGGCGAATTTTTGCGCCGCCTTTTTGATTTCGACATTGCCCAAGAAGCGCGGGGCGTCCGTGTACGAGCCGAGCCAGCCGTCAAAATCCAAAATAGCCTGCGCGGGGGAGGGCAGAAGGGCGGTTTCGTCGTCGGTTAAAACGAGGTGGTCCGCGATGTAGTTCGAGCGGTTTGTGTAGTCCGTGCCGGAGTCGATTATGCGCGAGAGGATGTGGTAGCTTTTGTCGCCCAGCCAAATTATGCGGTGCGAGAACACGGGGTGGGCGCCCATCTTTTCGTGGTCGTACGTTCCGCATTTTTCCACGAAAAGCGCGAGTTTTTCCGACATTTCCGCGCTTCTGGCAACGGTGCAAAAGCCCGTGCGCGAGCCTGTCAGGGAGCTTGGTGAGCTTGTGAATATCAGTCTGAAAGCCATATTGTCTTAAGCATTGCGCCGCATAATTTGCGGTTCGAGCTGCTTCAATACCCAGAGCATCGGGATATCGGTGTTTATCGGGTTCAAGAGGGCGGGGACTGGCGCGATTTTGCCCGCCGCCTCGCCTTCGGCAATCTTGATTGGCGAATGGCCGAGGGGGCTGATGGCGAAATATTTCACGTTTTTGGAAATCGCCTCCGCGCCCGCGACAATCGAGGGCTCCGTGCGCAGCATGAAGTCGCGCAAAATCTTTGAATTTTTTTCCACCGCATCTGCGGAGAGCTCGCCGTTTTGAATGTAGGGCTCGAGCTTTTCCTCGAGCAGATCCTTCCAGATGTCGAATTTGCCGAGCATTACGGCAAGCGGAGTCGAAATTTTTTCGCTTGTGGACATTGCCAGAATTCTTTTTATGCGCACTTCCATTTCCGCAAGAATGGTGTCCTGCTGGTCGAGCCTGCCCGAGATTTTAAGCTGCGGGTCGGGGTTGTTTTGCAGGCGGTTTTTGAAGTTGCGGTTGGCGGCGGGGTCGAAGAGGAAGAATATGGCATCGGAGCACGCCACGTGCATTGCGCCCGGGGAGTCCTCGAGGTCTATGCCGGGCTCGAAGTGCTCGCCTGCGTTGTCGTAGAAAATCAAAGCCGCGCTTTCAGTCGAGCCTCCGGCGTCCTTTGAAAGAATGTACGACATCGGCTTTGGCAGCGAAACCATTTTGCCGAACCGCGGATATTTTTCGTACATCGCCCCTTCCAGCGCGGTTTTTGCAAGAATTGCGTTTTCGGGGGAGTCCGCCGAGAAGAGGCGGTTTTTCATTTGGGTAAGCAGCATGTTGCCCGAAGGGTCGAGGTCTTTTAGCGACGCGCCGTAGCAGCGGAACACGGAATTTTGCAGCTCTTTTATGAGCACGCTCAAATAATACGACTTGCCCGCGCTCGGAGCCCCGACAATCGAGAATATGTGCCTTTTCAAGTCGACATATCCCGTCGGCAGCTTTTTGCGGCAGTGGGGGCATGCGATGTCGTGCGAGGGCATTCCCGCGGGGTCTATTGCAGTCCCTTCGGCGTCGAAGGAGGTCGGCAAGAACCTGAGCATTTCCTCGCCGCCCAAAATCGGGTCGCCGCGCAAAGATTCGTGCGAGGCTATGCTGAGGGCGTCGCCTATGTCGAATTTAAGCCAGCAGAGCGGGCAGCGGATTTCGCCCTCGGAGGTGTCGAGCGCGGCGTTTTGCGGCTGCTCCTTGCCGAAGACGCTCGTGTAGAAAAAGCCCGTCAAGGCCCCCTTGGGGCAGATTGCAAGCCCGTTGCCCGTAAGCGCGCGCTTTTCCACGATTTGCCTTATTTTGTCGAACTCGGCAATTTCTTCAATCGTGCCCGATTCGGTGTTGAAGAGGGCCCATTTTGAGAAGTCGATTTTCTTGGCGTTTTCGAGCGCGTCCGCGCCGGTAAGCACGAGCATGAGCGTGCCTCCGATTTTCAGCGTGTTCTGCTCCTGCAGAGCCTCGCGGCTTTCAATGGCGGCGGAGTTGAGCTCGACATCCTGCGCGAAGCCCTCGTCTTTTTCGACATAGAAGCCTTTCTTGTCTTTGGTGAAGACCGCCGCGTCCTGCGCGTTCGAGTTTATTTCGCCGTCTTGGCTTATTGCGACGGGAAATTTTTCTATTTCTATGAAACTCCCCTTGCGGCAATTCGCCAACACAAATTTATTCCCCTTATTTTTTTTGTTGCCAAATATAAACATAGCAAATAACCTTTTCTTTTGAAAATCGAGAATAGCACCATTGTTTAATATTTCAAGAGAAATCGGAAAAAATATATTTTTTGAAACTTTTGGGAAAATTCGGTGTCTTATTCTTGGAAACCTCTACAGACGAATATGCAAAACACGAACAACACATTTGACGCGGAAATGGTGCGCCGCCTGCAAAGCGGCGAGGAATCCGCGTTTGGAGATTTTGTCCGCAGCAACTGGGACAAGGTTTTTTCGCGCGCATACGGTCTTTTGAAAAACAGGGAGGACGCCGAGGAAGTTGCCCAGGACACATTTTTAAGGGCGCGCAAAGGCATCAATTCTTTCAGGGGCGAGTGCTCGGCTTCGACATGGCTGCACCGCATCGCCACTAATTTGGCGAGGAACAAATACTGGTACTGGTGGCGGCGCAAGCGCTCCGAGTCCCTTTCAATCGACGCAAAAATTTCCGAAAATTCCGAAGCGACTTTTTCCGAGACTATCGCCTGCGAAAAGCTCAACCCCTCCGAGGGCGCATTGGCTTCGGAGTTCGAGGATATTTTGCCGAAGGCGATGGCGGCTTTGGACGAAAAATACGCCCAGGTTTTGCGCATGCGCTCGCAGGACGACATGTCGTACGAGGAAATCGCGCAGGAGCTGGGGCTTTCTGTCGGGACTGTAAAAAGCCGCCTTTCAAGGGCGCGCGAGCAGCTTCGCGAAATTCTCGAAAAAATGCAGTGAGGCGCGGCTATTATATGAAATTTGAATCGCAGCAGAAATTCAAGGCGGGCGGCGGGGCGGAAGTTTCAAAAACCCGCTTCGACGAGCTCTTGAGCCTATATTTGGACAACCGCGCCACAAAAGAGGAGCTGGAGCTTTTGGGCAGGCTTGTCAGCCTAAACCCGAAGGCTGCGGCGGAATTTGCCAAGGCGCGCAGGGTTCATATTGCAACCTGCAAAATGTTCGGCAAAGAGCGTGTGGTTTTGCCGAGGCTGCCTGTTTACACAATAAAAATGCGCTCGCGCAAGCGCGCCGCCGCGGAGTGGTCGGTGGTCGCAATTTTGATGCTGACTTGCATTTTCACTTTCCGCCTTGCGCAAAAGGCGATGTATCCCGAAACGGAGGCTTTTGGCTCCGAGGTGTTTGAGGAGCTTCCGGATTTTGACCCGGTGTATGAGTTCTTTTTTGAGAACCACATGATAGCGGAGGGGGAGAGCTGTTCGTTCTTCCGCATTATAAGGCGTGAGGACGCGGACGACATAAAGCTCTGAAATTGGGCAATCTGCTCCGCGATCAAAAAGTGCGGCTCGGTCGAGTATGTTTTTGATACACTCCGCTCGCCACACTTTTTGCTGTGCTCGCATCTCGCCCAATTTGAGAGCTTTCTGTGCGTCCACTGCAAGCAATAAAAACATGGGGACGCGGACGATGTAAAATCGTTATAGATTTGCATAACTGCGTGAAAAATAAAACCTGCTCGGTCAAGTATGTTTTGATACACTCCGCTCGCAGGTTTTATTTTTGTCCTCGTTATGCTTTGCTCTAACGCTTTTGCCTTGCGTCCACTGCAAATAGCACATGGGGACGCGGACGATGCAAAATTTCTGAAATTTGGCAATATGATTTGTAAAAAAAAGAGAAGGATTTTTGTTTTCCTTCTCTTTAAAAAAATATAGGTTTAATTTCTGCGCGGCTTGGTTTGGGATTTTGTTTGTGTGTTTTGTTTAGTTTGCGCATTTCTTTTTGAAGAAGGCTTCTTTTTGGGCCGCGGGGCTTTTTGTCTGCCCGTGTATGCCGCCTTCGGATTTATCAAATCGTGCGCGTCCTCGCAAACTTCCAGGTAGAAAAACGGCGTTTGGTCTTCGTTATTTATAAACCTTCCCCAGGCGTCGAAAATGTATTCTTCGGGGATTGGCCCTTTCTTGATTTTTTTGCTCGACCACAGAAGGCGCATTGTGCCGCTGCCGCCGCGGTGGTCGTAGTTTATTTGGACGGGGAACATGTCGCCTTTTTTAAGCGACACTGTCGTCGTGCGCGGCGGTGTGGAGCTTTGGTGGCTGTTTTCCCTGATCAGCTGCCTGTTGCCGCGCTTCAATTCGTAGCCGTCGCCGTCGGGGGCTTCGATTTCAAAAGTGTAGTCGCCGTCGGCGGGAATTTTTATCGACGCTTCCCACTGCATTCTAAAATCGTTGGGCTCTATTCCCTTTGCGGGGCTTTCGCCGAAAGTAAATTCGATTTTCGGGCGCAGGTAGGCCCGCGGAACCCTCTCCGCGTCTTGCGAGCGGTTGAAGGAGACGCGCGCGCCCTTTT
Organism: Opitutales bacterium; assembly: GCA_017526045.1. GTDB lineage: Bacteria > Verrucomicrobiota > Verrucomicrobiia > Opitutales > Intestinicryptomonadaceae > Intestinicryptomonas. The sequence continues at coordinate 665 of JAFXRX010000250.1, read as the reverse complement.
GTATCGGAGTGGGCGGAGGGTCGTCGGACATCGGTATGAACGCGGTCGATTCGTCGTACTCGTCGAACATGCCTATAAAAATCATGTCCGCGCCCGCGGCGACTGCCCTGTCGATTTGTCCCTTGACAAATTCTCCGTTTCTGCGCGGGGTGTACGCTTGGTCGGAGTTCGACTGTATGTGCTTTAAATTCGCCCAGGAAAAGCCCGGGTGGATGTGCGCGTAATATGCGACGTTTTCGCCCAGGAGCTCCTTCACTTCCTTTATGTCGTCGGCGTATCTTTGGTGCAGCCAGAACAAAACCGCGTCGTGGTGCTTGAAGTGCGACTCCACCCAGTCGGGCTTGTTTTTCCACCTTCCCGACGCGCCGCCGATAAAATAGTTGCCGCCGTACTTCGGGTCGTTTTTGAGGAAATTCATTACCTTGTTCGCCGCCTCGAGCGAAATCCCCCTAAGCTCCATGCCCCAGACGAACACGACGGGCTTGCCGTCCACGCGCGCGTAGTTGGGGTCTTCGCGCAGCCCGAATTCGTCGATGCACCATTTCCAGTCGTTTGAAATTTTTTCGAAAATGTTGTCGTCGGTGCAGCCGCTTATGTCGTATTCGATTGCCCAAATTCTGCCCGTGCGGTTTGCCGCCTCGCGGACGTTGCCCATGACCCACTGC
>JAFXRX010000027.1 GCA_017526045.1 Opitutales bacterium | reverse complement strand
TTTTTTTCAAACGCCATTTGTGCGATTTCGATAAACGCCCGCTCCTTGTTTTTGCATCTGGGCTGCTGTTTTAGAATATCGAACGCGCTTTTTGCGTGCTCGTTTGCGGCGCCGCCATTTGCGCGCAGGGCAAGCTTGTAGTAGAGGAGGGCTTGCAGGTACGGATTTTTAAATCCCCTTATTGCCGGCAAGTATTTCATCTTGAAAAACCCCGGGGCGAAGTCGGGCTCGGCTGCGATTTCTTCGAGCATCAGTCGGGCTTTGTACTCTTCAAAATCGAAATATTTGCCGCAGCTTGTTATGAAATTTTTGGCTTCTTGCGCGCCGAAATTGCGGCGCTTATAAAGCGCGATGTGCGCGTTTGCCCTGCCCGAAAGTTGTTTGTATTTTATGCTGCCTGCAAGGTCGGCAGCGGTTTGGGCGCAGCCCGCGTCGGCGGCTGCGGCTGCGGCATTTGCCGCGACCGCGTCCCAGTTTATTTTATGCTCGCAAAAAGCAAACAGCCCGAAGCAAAGCGCCAGTGCGGCGGATGCAAGGCATATTAGGGCGGCGCATAATTTTTTAGAGCCCATTTTCCGCCTCCCCCGGGAAAATGCTTGCGGAAAGCGTCATTAAAAGCGCGAAGAAAAACATTGCGGATGGTATCTGCAAAAATATGTCAAATAGCGAATGCAGCGCGGAAGCCGAAAGCCCTGTTAGGCATATTATGTTTGCGCTCGCAAGAAATTTCCGCCTGCGCGCAAGGCGTTTTATCCACACGCAAAATACTGCGAAAATAGCGCACAATCCCGCCGCGCCGTATTCGCAGGCATAGCTTATTATTGAGCAGTGCGCGGAGTTGGCAAATCTTCGCCCGAAAGATTTTTTTGCTTCGACTTTCGCCGCCTCGTAGCCGTAGGAGTCCGCGCCGCTTCCTAAAATCGGGGCTTTAAAAAACACTTCTTTTGAAACAGGCAAAAGCTCGGCGCGCCCCAAAACCGAGGCTTTTTTGGTCGGCGGCAGCTTTTGGTAATAGGCGTTTGCCGCAAAAAACGCGGCAAATATCGAAATAAAAATTAAAATAGACGTTGCAATCAACGCTTTTGCCTTGCCGAATTTCGCCTTTAAAAAAGAGAACGCAATAAACAGCGCAAGCAGCGCAAAAAACAGTGCGCACGAGGCTTTTGCCCCGACGCTGGGAGTTTTTAAAATCGCGAAAATTCCGGGGGCTGCAATCAAAATCCAGAGCGCTGCAAATATTTTGCCGCGGGGCTTTTTCGGGGAAAAATCGAGAGCCGCAGAGGCGAAGGCGGCGCAAATCCCCATGAAAATCGCGGCGGCGGCGGCGTTGCGGTAGTAGTAGGGGCCGAAGAAATGCGAGTCGGAGGCGAACGTGAAATAGGCTGCCTGCGCGTTTAATTTTTGTTGGATTATCGCAAAAACAGCCATTAAAGCTATGTTGAGCGCGAAGAATTTTAAAATGAATTCGCAAAACTTGCGGCTTCTTGCGTTGAGCCACAGCGCGCTTGCAAAAAAGTAAGCCGAAATGAGCTCTGCGACAGCCTTTGCGCTTCCGTAAACTTCGGCGTCCGCCAAAATTCCGCTCGGCAGCCACGCTATGTGATTGAGCGGGCGCGCGTGCATGTACCCGTCGGCGTCGTAGGCGAGCGTGTGCGGGTTTAGAACTTGGATTATCCCCATTATCACAAGGATTGCGCCGCCTATTAGAAACGGGTTTTTAGCCAAGTCTCCAAAGCCGAGGCGCTTGTCTTTTGCCCAGTCGATAATTGAAAAAATGAAAGCAAGTCCCGCCAAAAAAAGCATAATGGAGCCCGAAACGGGGCGCGTGCCCGAAGTCCCCCAAACGGCAAAAAGGACCGAAAGCGTTAAAAATATTTGCGCGAGCCTCTGCATCGAAAATCTTTGTTGAAATCGAATTTTTTTAGAAAATTAGTTTTAATGTTTCGTAAAAAATGTCAACGGCATTGTGGGCTTGGGCGGGAGCATCCGCCGCACGACGCGCTTTTTGCGGCTGCGAAAATTTTTGCGAAATTATTTTTCTGACGCCTTTGATTGCGCGAGGCTGCGCAGGAGCAAAAATCTTTCGTTTTCGAGCTCTGGGCAGCTTGCGATTCGGTTTATGAGGCTTTGCCATTCGAGGCGCGCCCGCTCGATGTCGCCGCGCCGCAGGATTTCGTCCTCCAATTCGGCGCAGCCTGCCCCGCCTTCGAGCTTGCGCATAATTTCCGACGCGCCTTCGCCGTAATCGGGCGGCACTCCCTTTTTGAGGTAGCCGCGCACGTCGCAAATCCCGTATTTTATGCGGCAGATGTCTGCAAGCCGCGAGCTCGAGGAGCGTATTTTAGACGACCTTTCAAATCGCTCTCCCGCCCTCAAATTCGCCAAATCGTAGAAAATTTCCCCGATTTTTATCGACTCGTCCTCGAGCGCGGCGGCGATTGCAAGCCCCTCGCCGGAGTCGAATAGCGAAAAAATTCTGCCGCGCATTGTCGGGCGGAAATCTTCGTCCACAAGGCCGAATTTGCGCCACATCTGCGCGGGGCCCGCCGCGCCCGCGGCGGCTTTTTTTATGCCCGAAAGCGCCTCGAAATTGTAGGCGTCCTTCACCAAGACTTCGCGCATCGGCGGGTTGAAAAGGTTCTTGCCGTAAGCGTCCTTGTAGGTTTTTGCGGCGCAGCCTTTGGCGTTCAAAAGCGCGAAGAGGGCGTCGTTTTCCGCGAAAAGAATTTCCGCCTGCGCCCCCGCAAAAATCCGCGGGATGTATTTTAGAAAGCGGCGGCGCAGCGTTTTTATGGTCGCGCCTTTTTCGCCGAGAATTGCGCGGTCTTCGGGCGGAATTTTTTTCCCGAGTTTTTTTATAATCGACTTGTTTAGCCTAAAAAGATTTTCGCCCGTCTTTGATGCAATGCGGACTTTCAGCCCGAAATTTCCCGAGGGCAGGGCGCAAACCGCGCCGATTTTCAAAAGCGACAGGGCGCGTTTCGACTCCAAAAAATCGACCCATTTTTCGCCGTCGAAAAACAAAGTGTTTTCGAGCCTGCAATTCGAAGTCGGCGTTCTGCGCTGCCAAAGCCCCTGCGAATTTTTCATTTCGATTTTCACCCCGTCGGAGTTTTCTTTGCCGAGGGCGCCGGCGCGCTTTGCCGCCTCGAAGCCCAGGTCGATTTTCTCCTGCCAAAAGAGCCGTTCGGCGAGATTTTTCGCCGCTTTAATGTGGTCTTTGCCGCTTTCGATTGCCCTTTGCATTACGCGGATAAACGCGCTCCAGTCGAGGAAATCCGCCCGCGCCAAAAAGATTTCGCGCGCGTCGGAAAGCCGCGGCTTGGAGGGGAGGCAGATTGCGTACCCAAGCTTGTCGAGCCCGCGCCTGCCCGCCCTGCCGTACATTTGCAGCAGCTCGTCGGGGCGCAGGGCTTTTGTCTTGCCCTCCGCCTCGTATTCGCGCCCGGAAATTATGACGCTTCGCATCGAAAAGTTTACGCCCGCGCCAAGCCCTGTCGTGGCGACCACCGCCCGCAGCTTACCGGCTTTTGCGAGGGCTT
>JAFXRX010000249.1 GCA_017526045.1 Opitutales bacterium | reverse complement strand
TCCGCAACAAAATGATAGGCGAGGTGAAGGAAATTTACACCGACATCGGCGTCTTCGCCCAGCCCAAAATTTTGAAGGAAGAGCCGATACCCGAAGGTTTTAATTACGAAAAGTGGCTCGGGCCATCGCCTTGGTATCCGTACAATCCCGAGCGCGTCCTATCTTTCTGGAACGGCGGCTGGCGCTGTTTTTGGGACTACGGCTGCCGCAAAGACGGCGACTGGGGGGCGCACCACTACGACATTATCCAGTGGGCGCTCGGCAAAGACAATTCATTCCCGGCGCGCTTCTGCCCGCCCAATACCGACGGCTCCAAGTGCAGATTTTTCGAGTACGAAAACGGGCCCCGCGTCTACATTAACCCCTTCGGGCAAAACGGCGGCACCAAGGGCTATATGATTAGGTTTGTGGGCACCAAGGGCGAAGTTCGGGTTAGCCGCGGCAACAATATTTCTTCCGACCCCGAATGGATGGCAAGGGGCGCGCTTCCCAACGGCTTTATAAGATTGCAGCGTGTTGCAAGCATTCGCGAAGACCTGATTTCCTGCATAAGAAACGGCGGCACGCCAATATGCAACGCCGACGTCGGCTACCATACGGGCACCACTTGCCAGCTTTCGGCAATGGCTCTTCGCCTAAACCGCGTCGTAAATTGGGATACGAAAAACGAAAAAGTTATAGGAGACCCCGTCGCGCAGTCAATGACTTCCCGCGTCCGCCGCGCGCCGTATTTCTTGGGCGTATAATCTTAAAAAAGGAGAAAATTTTTATGAAATTTTTGAGAAATTTGGCGGCCTGCGCATTCTTGTTTTCGGCATTTTCCGCATTTGCGGGAATCGACGCCGAACGGATTAAGCGCGACATTCAGGTAATGTCGGGCGAAATTGCCCAGCCTGTAAAATTCAACAACCAAAACCGCTCGTTCCGCGACAAAGACAACCGCGAATACGAATACCGCGACGGCCATATCGACGAAATGTCGCAGTACCAGTACCAGGACGATTTGCTCAATCTTCTCTTTGAGGCGACAAAAAATCCGTCCGACCTTGCAGCTTTCGAGCGCGAAATTTTGTCGAATTTGGAAAGCGTGAAAGACCCGAACACAAAATGCGAGCTTATAAGAATGCTCGAATTTGCGGGCTCTGAGCGCTCATTGCCGCTCCTTAAAAAGACGGCGCTTTCCGCCGACGAAAACGCCGCTCTTGCCTCCTGCGGCGCACTTCAAAAGATTGCCGACAAACATGCAGCAGATGCGCTTGTAGAAATCTTCAAAGCCGCAAAAAACCCGAAGGTAAAACAAATGGCTTTGTTTGCCGCTGCGCGCAGGGGCGATAAAAAGGCGTTTGTCTCCGCGCAGAAAAAGAGCAAACAGTTTGCCCAAACGGCGCTCGACGGCTCAAAAACGCTCATTCCCACGGCGCTCGACGAATTCGAAATCGACTTCACAAAAAGCCCGTCAAAAGACAAGGCTCTAAAAGCCTTGCATGGCGAAAACGAGTGGCAGGCGGCGTTTGTCGTCCCCTACATTTTCGAGAAGGAAAATTCGCTAGTCGAAGAGTTCAATAAAACCTACGAGGGCGCAAGCCCGATTTTGAGGGCGTGGATAATCACAAACGCCTCCAAAGTCCAAAACGAGGCGTCAAAGAAGTTTATCCTTGATAAAGTCGAGACGGAAAAAGACTACTACACATGCTCCGCGCTTGCGCTTGCGCTTGAAAAAATCGGCGGCGAAGCGGCGGCAAAAGGCATGCTTTCTTTGCACGAAAAAACCCGCGACATGCCCCAGAGAAT
>JAFXRX010000248.1 GCA_017526045.1 Opitutales bacterium | reverse complement strand
GCTAAGAAAGCTCATGCAGGAAGCGGGAATTTCCAATTTGTGGATACCGAAAATCTGCGTAAGGGTTGAAAAAATCCCGACGCTCGGCTCGGGCAAAGTAAGCCTCGGCGAGCTCAAAAAAATAGCCGAAAACGCGCAGTAAAAAAACCGCTCAAACACAAAAAAATCGGCACACTGCGGCGCGCAAAAAAAAATGCGCGCCTTTTTATTTTTTAAATTCTGCGTAGATTTTTTTAAGGGATTCAAAATCTTCGTCGCGGGTTTTGGAAAGCATTTTTTTGTCGAAATACTTTTCCTCCAAAAGCTCCCGTTCCGCAGTTTTTATGCGGCGCTCTATGTCTTCTTTGTCGTCGCCGCGCAAAGTCATGCGCTCGCGGATTGCGTCCAAAGACTGCGGCTTTATGAATACGCTGCAAAGCGACTTTGCGATTTTTGCGTCGGACTTTGCGACATCTCTCCACGCGCGCGCGCCCTGCACGTCGATGATTAAAATCACGTCTTTGCCGCTTTCGAGTTTTGAGAGAATTTCGGATTTCGTCGTGCCGTAGTATCTGCCGTGCACTGTCGCCCACTCGTAAAAATCGCCGCGCTCAATCCCCTTTTCAAACTCCTCGACAGTCGTAAAAAAGTAGTCGCGCCCGTTTTGTTCGCCCTCGCGCGGGGCGCGGGTTGTCGTTGTTATCGCCCGCGTTATGTTTGGAGTTGACGCCATGAGCCGCTCGCAAACAGTGTTCTTGCCGCTGCCTGCGGGCCCCGAAACTATCAGCAAAATTCCAGCCATAATTTTAATATGTTAAAGCCGTTAAAAACAAAGCCGCAGCAGAAACCGCAAAAAAAACGGAAAGAATTTTGACGCGCTCAGGCTTTGCGTAAATATACTCAAAAAAGTCGCGCATTCTGTACGGCAGGCAGCCGAAGTAGATGAACGCCACAACAAGCGCGTAGCAGTACGCGACAAAAACGCATTTGTAGGTTTCATCGAGCATATACGCCGAATCTATAAAGACGCGCAGCAAAAGCAGCATCAGAACAGAAAGCCCCCTGACGCTCAAAAAGTCGGGCAAATATTTGAAAGACAAAATTCCCGCCGCGCCGAACACCGCCATTAAAATGAATTTGTACTGCCCGAAATCCGCGTCGGTCAGGTTGTACAAAATCCACAAAAACCACGCAAGCGAAACAGATACAAGCGCCAATGCAGCCGCCTTGCTTCTCAAAAATCCGAACGCGCATTTTTTGAAGGACTTAAACGCAAACGCGGCGCCCAAAATCAAAAAAAGCGACGCCAAAATTACAGTAGATAAAAATATTCCCATAAAAATTTTCCGTTAAATTTCCGCCCACTCGATTTTTGCGCGGGCGCGTTCCCTGCCCTCGGAAACAATGCTGTGTTTCGAAATTCCGCCTTCGATTTGGCAAATGCTGTCGAGCCGCTGCCCCCTGAAAACTTCGTTCAAAAACCAAAGCTCGACGCCCTTGGCGCGGTGCGAGGCGTAAAAGTCGTCGGGGACGGGCTCGAGAGCCCAAGTCAAATATATGGCGTTATTGACGTGCCCGTTCATGTCGATGTCGTCCTTGCGCACGCCGAAGTTGGATTTCATGGGGCTTTGCGTGTCGGGGGCTTCGGGCATGTCGCCGAACTCGAAGTCGCTTGCAAACTCCTCGTCGCGCGTCCAGGACGGAAGCTTGTCGAGGCGCTCCAGGCGGCGGCGCTTTAGGTCGAACAAAACCCATATAGAGCGGGCGGAGGCGATTTTGTCGCCCAAATCGTCGTAAATCAAAAATTCGCGGGCTGTGTAAATTTTGTTGCGCGCGCTCGCCCAGGTTTTGATAAAAACCCTCTCGCCGCAATTCGGCAGGCGGTCGATGTCAAGCCGCAGCTTTGCAAGAGCCCAGCCCAAGCCCTGCGGCATGAGCACAGACGAGCCTATCTCCAAAGCCTCGGCATGGTCTTTTGCGATTTCCTGCATCATGCCCAAAAGCGATGGAAGCTTCAAAAATCCGCAGGAGTCGGTATCGCCGACTCTGACGCGGTAGTCGTCCGAATATTTCGCCATAAAATTTTAAAAAAAGATTTCTTTTTTGCGAAAAAATTTTTTTGACAGCGGCAAAAATCAGCCCGGGGGCCAAGCCATTTGCCTGCCGCCCAAAATGTGTATGTGCAAATGCGGCACGGTTTCGCCGGCTATCAAGCCGTTGTTTATAACAATTCTAAATCCGTCCGCCAAGCCCTGCTCGCGGGCGATTTTCGGGGCGGTAAGCATGAGGTGCGCCAAAAGCTCGGCGTCCTCCGCCCCCGCCTCGGCAAGGCGCGGGATTGGCTTTACCGGAATCAGAAGAATGTGCACGGGAGCCTGCGGGCTGATGTCCTTTATCGCGATGCACTTGTCGTCGCGGTAAACGGGCATGCTCGGAATTTCCCCGTCGATAATTTTTTGGAATACTGTTTTCATCTCAAATAAAAATTATTTCTATATTTGGCATTGAAGATTCGTAGCGCAAAACGAAGCTTTCTACAACACTTAAATTTTCAAAATATTCGGCGCGCTTTTTTTGCGACCAGTTTTTGCCGCCGCGCATTGCGGACTTGTCCATGCCCGCCACCACCAAAATCGGCTTTGCGCAGCCCGAAAGCCGCTTTGCCGCCGCGGAAATTTCCTCTATCACAAAAATCGGGTCGAAGTAGTCTTCCTTTATGTCGACAAACTCCAAGTCCGCTTCCGCGTCGTACATGCGCATGACGGTTTTTGCAAACTCGCCGATATTTAGAGGCTCGCCGCTATTCAGGGCGAATTCCACAGCCTTCGAGACTTCCTCGAATTTGCCCTCTGCGTACACGCCGCGCGAGGCGAGCAGGCGGTTTAGCGAGCGGATTTTGTCGGCGGGCGAAATCATAATTCAATCATGACGGGGCAATGGTCGGAGCCCTCGACGCCGTCCAAAATTTCCGCGTTTTTTATTTTTTTTGCAAGGGAATTGCGCACTAAAAAATAGTCTATGCGCCAGCCGATATTCTTTTGGCGCGCGCCGAAACGGTAGCTCCACCAGGTGTATTTATCCGCAAGATTGGGGTTTTGTTCGCGCCAGACGTCGGAAAGGTCTGCTTCTTTTAAAAGCGTTGAAAAGTCTTCGCGCTCCTCGTCTGTAAAGCCCGCGGAAAAATGGTTCGAGGCGGGGCGCGCTATGTCGATTTCCTCGTGGGCTACGTTCATGTCGCCGCAGATTACTGCGTTTGAAAGCCCCTTTGCAAATTCGGCAAAATCCCTGTTCCACTGCCTGCGGTACGGCAGGCGTTTTAAGCCGTCCTGCGAGTTTGGCACGTACACGCTTGCAAGGTTTATTTCGCCGAAATTCGCGCACAAAATTCTGCCCTCAAGCGGGTGGCCTTCAAGCTCGACAGCGCGCACTTCCAAAGGCTCGATGTTCGACAAAATCGCGGTTCCCGAATACCCCTTCTTTTCGGCGCAGCTGAAATTTTTACATTTGAATGGCAGCTCCAGCGCCCCGATTATGTCGCGGGAAATTTTCGTCTCCTGCAGGCACAGGATGTCGGGCGAATATTCTTTCACAAATTCGCAAAAATTCTTTTTCAAGACAGCCCGCAAGCCGTTTACGTTCCAGGAAATTATTCTCATAAAAGCCCCCTATTTGATTTCCAAAATTTCCGCGACGGCCTCGTCGAAACTCTTCGGGTTTGAAGAGATTGAGCCGATGATGTCGTCGAACATCTCCTTCTTTTTAAGCTGCAATTTTCGGACGTTTTCCTCTATCGTGCCGACGCCGATTAGCCTGTAGACAAAGACGTCGGAGCTCTTGCCGATGCGG
>JAFXRX010000247.1 GCA_017526045.1 Opitutales bacterium | reverse complement strand
GTAACATGGACTGTGAAATAGACGGGGTCGTTGCGGTAGGTGGAAACGCTGCCCGGGCTTGAGGTGATTGAAATGGGCGAGGGCGTCTTCTTTATGAATGTCAAAGTCGCGCTGTGCGGGAAAAGGTCGATGTAAACGTAAAGCTCGTCTTCGTTGTATTCAAAGTACGCGTTCCAGTCTTCGTCGGCTTCGTGGTACACCAGCGCGACTTCCTCGCCGTACTGGTTGAGCACGCGCAGCCTGCCTTCTTCGTACATCTTCTTGAGCTCCGTCTCGATATTTATGGACGAGGACGAAGTCGTTCCGCGGGAGAGGAAGGTTTTGCTTTGGATATTTATGTCGCTTGCAACCGACTGCAAATTCTGGAAGTCGATTGTAAGAAGACCCGAAAATTCGGGCAAATTCGCGCCGTGCAGCTTTGAGATGCCGTCTTTTGAGGGCTTGAATATGATGTGCGCGCCTTTTGGGCTTTCAAACGAAGTGCCGCTGCCGCCGCAAATTTTCAAATCCGCGCCGACGTCGAAAATCGAGCCGCTGCCGTCGAATTCCAAAATAGCCTCGCCGCCCGTGCAGTTTGTGTGGCCGATTTGGCAGCCCCAGATGTAGAGAAGGTTGCCGCAGTTGGGGTCGTTGCTTGTGTTGGCGAACACAGCCTTCGCCGTGCCGGATTTCATGCCGCTGTCGGAGCCGACGTAGAAGTTCATCCTCGCCCCGCCGTTTACCTGCAGGCCGACGTCGCCGTCAAAGCGCAATTCGTTGTAAACTGTGGAGTTTGCCTGGTTTGAAAGCCTTACGCCGACGCCCTGGTTTTCGAGGCAGTTTATGTAGAGGGATTTTGCGGCGATATTCGCCGTGCTGATTTCAGAGAACGGCGTTTGAGTCGCGCCCTTAAAAACCATTATGTTTGAGCCGCCGGTCGCGTTGGCGTTGCCGACCAGGAGCTTGCGGATTCTCGCGCCGCCGGAAATTGTGGAGGCGTTCATTTCAAATATGTTTGTGCCGCCCGACTGCCCGGAAATTTCGCTGCCGACTGAAATGAACCTGTCGTCGGCGGATTCTGTGCCGACCTTGAAGTCCATATTCTTGCCGCTTACGTACATTGCGTTTTCGCCGCCGGACTGCGAGTTGCCCGCGCCGACTTTCAGGGCTCTTTTGATTTCAAATACTGTGTTGTCGCCGACGAATTCAAATTCGTTTGAGCCGTCTATTCTGCCGCTACCGTAGCCGACTTGGACGTTGTTGTTGGAAGTGAACTTGTTGCCGTTGCCGACCATCGAAAAGTAGTTTTCGCCGCCCGACTGGTTTGCGCCGCCTATTACAAGCAGGTTGCCGTTTATTAAAACCGTGTTGTTTGCGCCGTCGATTTCCACCGAGGCGACGCCGCCCTGCTTGCCCGTTCTCGAGCCGATTTGCAAGTTGCCGTAGGAGTCGATTGTGTTGTTTGTGCCAGTGGCGAGAATGGAGGAGTTGCCCTCGAACGCCTTGTCGTCGCCCGAAACGATGATTGCGCCGCCGGTTTTGAGGGTGGAGTAGCCCGAGAGCGTTATGAGAGAGTCGGACTGGTAGTTGGCAATGCCCGAAGGATCGGTCGCGCCGTAATACATGCCGAGCGTGTATGCCTCAAACGAGCTTATCTTGCCGCTTGAACCCTGCAAATTTATCGAGTACGAGCGGTGCGGGTTTGCGTCTTTCAAATTGCCCAAAAGAACCGCGCCCGTTGTAATTTTCGAGCCGTTTGCGAGGTTAAATTCGATTTGGGATTTCTTGGAGGCGGTCGTGCCGCCGTCGCCGACTGTCATTTTCGCGCCCGCGCTCGACATGTAGCCGTTTGTGCCCGCCTTGCCGAAGGTCGCGGTCGAGCCCGAAAGGTTGACCGTGAGAGAAGACGAGTTGAAATTCGTCGCGGGCAGTTTCGCGAAGAAGTAGGTGTTTTTGAAGTTTGCAATCGAGATTGGGGTGTTTGTGAAATTCAAAACCGCCGCGTTGCCTGCCGCCGCGCCCCCCGCGTAGGTTAGAAAGCCGTTGGTGTTGTTTTCCAGGGCTTTAATTGTGCAATTTATGTAGGAATCGGACATCGTGGGG
>JAFXRX010000246.1 GCA_017526045.1 Opitutales bacterium | reverse complement strand
CGAGCACGCCCCGCAGTCGCTTTGGCACTACGGCTTCCGCGCCATTATTGCGGAGAGCTTCGCCGAAATTTTCTTCGGCAACTCCACCACTATCGGCATTCCCTGCGTATGCGCGTCGGCTTCCGACATCGCAAAACTTGCCTCGATAATCGACGCAGACCCGTCTGCTGAAATTTCTGTGGACTTGCAAAAGCTTGCGGTTTCCTGCAAGGATTTTTCGTGCAAATGCTCAATGCCCGAAAATTCCCGCAAGGCTCTCTGCGAGGGCACTTGGGACCCAATCGCGGAGCTCATGGACGCCGAGGCGCAGACTGCGAAGCTCGCCTCCACTCTTCCCTACATGAAGTAATATGGATTTTATCATACAGGGCGCGGGCGTTTTCATTTACCCGCTTGGGCTTTGTTCGGTTATCGCGCTTTTTGTGGTAATCGAAAGGCTCATTTCGCTAAGAAGCGGCAAAATCGTCCCCGACGCCCTCGCCTCCGCCCTGCTTGCGGGCGGAAATCCCGCCGCGGACAACAAGTCCGCGCTTGGGCGCATAATAAATTTCTTCAACGAAACCTCGCCGAACGCCGAGGAGCTGAAGGCCTTTGCCCGCCTTGAAATGACGCGGCTTGAGCGCGGAATGTTTTTGCTCGACGCGGCGATTGCGGCAGCCCCGCTTTTGGGCCTTTTGGGCACGGTCGCGGGCTTGGTTTCTGTCTTTTCAACCGAAAATATGCCCACGCAGGAGATGATAACCCACGGCGTGGGGCTTGCGCTTTCGACGACCATTTTGGGCCTTTCAATCGCAATCCCCTCGATTTTGGGCAATTTGTATTTGTCGCGCAAAATCGACACTCTTTGCGCAAAGCTCGATATTTGCGCCGAGCATCTCGCCTCGCGCGCGGAAAAATTTTAGCTTCAATGGAAAATCTCGAAAGCAGTCGCCGCCGCCGCAGGAAGTTTGAAGTAAACATTGTGCCGATGGTCGATGTGATGACTGTTCTGATTTTCTTTTTCCTTTTGACCATGCAGTTCAAGGATTCGCGCGCAATCGAAATAAACCCGCCGCAAATGGCGACATCGGAGGCGGCGAAAGAGCAGAAGAAAGCCGCCGTTGTCGCGGTCTCGAAGGACGGCGAATTCTTTTTCGGCGACGAGAGAGTCTCCATTGAGAAGCTTTCCGAAAAGCTGAGGGAGCTTGCCAAAAGCGACGAAGCCTCCGAAGTCGTTTTGCTCGGCGACGAGCTTGCAAAGTACGGCGACGTCGCGGCTGCAATCGACGCCGCGCGCTCGGCAAAAATCAAAAAGCTAAGCGTCCGCGCCGCCCCTAAAAAATAGCGCGCCCGCGTTTTTTCCAGCCAAAAAAAACGGCATAAAAAAAGCTTGCGAAAATTCGGGCAATGCTTTGGAATAATGGCGTTTTAATTTTTGGCGCGCCGTCTCTTTCGTTTTGGCGCAGTTCGGGGATTTCGCAATTTTTTTTTGATGTTTCAGAATTTTCGATTTTGGAATTCCCGATTTTTGTTTAATTAAAAAAATTTTTTATGCAGGATTTTGAAAACAGCAATTTTGACGGCGGCTATTCGGGCTCGCCGAACGGCAATATGCGCCCGCGCCGCGGCGGCAACAAGAACAACCGCGGCCGCGGCGGCAGAAATTTCGGCGGCAGCCGCCGCAGCTGGAACAGGCCGCGGGCGCCCAGGCAGAACTTCGAAAACGCCGCAGGGCAAAACGCGCCCGAAAATTCCGCCGAAGAGAATTTGGAAATAATAAAAGTAGAGGGCATTTTGGATTTGAGCGCGAGCAACAACGGCGTTTTGCTCGACCCAAAGCGCGGCGGCAAAACGCGCCCGACCGACACGTACGTCTCGCGCGAGCTCGTGCGCAGGTTTGCCTTGAAGCGCGGCCAGTACATAGTCGGCAACGCCCACAAGGCGCAGAACCACCAGAACCCGAAGCTCAGGTTTATCGAGACAATCGACGGCGTAAGCTGCCTCGAGCGCAAAAAGCATCCGACTTTTCAAAATTTGACGACAATCGCCCCCGAGGAAAAAATCAAGCTCGAAACCAAAGACGGGCGCATGACAAACCGCGTAATCGACCTGTTTTGCCCGATAGGCAAGGGCACGCGCGGGCTGATTGTCGCGCCCCCGCGCACGGGCAAGACGACGCTGTTAAAGGACATCGCCTGCGGGGTTTTGGAAAACCACCCCGAGTGCAAGCTCATCATTCTGCTTGTCGACGAGCGCCCCGAGGGGGTAACGGATTTCAGAATGGACTTGCCCGCCGCCGAAATTTTCGCCTCGTCAAACGACGAGAATATACACATGCACATTTCGGTTGCGGACTTGGCGATTGAAAGGGCAAAGCACCTTGTGGAAGTCGGCGCCGACGTCGTTTTGCTCATGGATTCTTTGACGCGCCTTTCGCGCGCGCACAACGCGGCAAAGGGCGGCGGCGGCAGGACTATGACGGGCGGCCTGGACATCCGCGCATTGGAGCGCCCCCGCCAGATTTTTTCCGCCGCCAGAAACACGGAAGAGGCGGGCAGCCTGACAATCATAGCCTCCGCGCTTATCGAGACGGGCTCGAAGATGGACGAGCTCATATTCCAGGAGTTCAAGGGCACGGGCAATATGGAAATGGTTTTGGACAGAAAAATCGCCGAGCTTCGAATTTGGCCTGCGATAAACCTGGGCGCGTCGGGCACGCGCAGGGAGGAGCTGCTTTTGAGCGCGAAGGAGCTTGAAGCCGCGTCGTTTTTGCGCAGGGCGATGGCAAACTCCAAGAACGAGGACGCCGTCGAAACTCTCATCGAAAGAATGTCCCAGACCAAGACAAACGCGGAATTTTTGAGCATGATTTTGTAAAAAAACACGCAAAAATTCGCAAAAAAAATAGAAAAAATTTGGCAAAAATAAAGCCTCCCGCAAAGATTTTCGGGGGGCTTTTTTGTAAAAAAAAGAGGCAAAATCTCCGCCTGAGCCGCCAAGCTGTTGGGGTTCCTACTGCCTTTGTGTCAGCAGGTGGGTGCTACCGTGGCGCTTTCGCCTTCCGCCCGAAGCGGCTTGGCGTCCACGCCATGCGGGTCAAGCTCCCTAATTAGAGTCATTAAGGCGGCGAACCCAAGTTGCGGTGTCGCGAACTCCGCAGAGATTTTGCGTCTTTACATATTGTTTATCGGCGCGGTTGTGTCAACAGTTTAGCTTTATAAAAAATTATTGATTTTTG
>JAFXRX010000003.1 GCA_017526045.1 Opitutales bacterium | reverse complement strand
TAAATTTCCCCGTACATGGCAGCCAAAAATTTATCGCCATAATTCACCCCGAACCGCGCCTTTAAAAAATCTTCGCCGGCATTTTTGGAAACGAGAAAATGCCTCAAAGCGTCAAACCAAGCCCGCGAGCTCCCGCCGCAGACAGAGCGCATTGCAAGCATCGCGTAATAGGCAGAAGCCTCCATTTTTTCGATGTCGCCGCCACTGTCGCGCGAGTATTTCAAGACCTCCTCTACAGTGTCGGGGCGCTTTTCCCGCAGAATTCGGGCGAGCTCTATCGGCGCGAAATCCGCGGCCTGGCGGGCAATCATCGCCCTGAAGGCAAGCTCTATCCAATACGGAAAATCGGCGGAGCCGCCAAGCTTCAAGGAATACGCGCGCAAATAAATATTTGCAAGCCTCTCATAAAATTCGTCGAGCGGCAGATTTTTGGAATATTTTACGGACAGGACAACGTCGGAGCCGAAGCGCGAAGTCTCCAAAAAATGCCCCTCAAACTTCGCCTCTTTCTCGTCCAAAAAATGGATTTCTATCGGGTTTTGGAAAGCCGCGACCTCGCCGAACATTTCCTCGGCGGCGCGCTCCGCCTTGCCCGCGAGCGCAAAGCAGAAGTTGCGCGCCTGCAAATTTTTCGAAAACGCAATGAACGCGGACTTCGAACTGGGCGTGTAAAAAAGCCTCTCGCCCCCGGGAATATTGCCCTCGAAATTTTTTGCCGAGCTTTTTTCGATTTCCTCGTCGAGGCGCTTTTCAAGGGAAAATTCGCCCTCCTGCGCGCCCGCGAAAGAGCAGGCGCAAAGCGCGAATAAAAATGCCGCAGAAAATTTTTTCATTTTTCCAAAACCAAAAATCCGCCCTCGATTTTAGCCCTGCAATAGCCGAAATTCGCGGCGCACTCTCCCAGGGCGGGCACTTCCAAATACCTGCCCAAAATCCGCCCGAAGGCGATTTTTGCGGCGAAAAGCGGCAGGCGAGCCTCGCCGAGGCGGGCGTCTTTCATGCGCAGCCTTCCATTCTCCTCGCAAAAATAGAACGCCAGCGTTCTTATCGTTTTAAAAAGCGCAATCGGCGAGTTTACGCAAATTTTTACGCTCAAGACACCGCCTTCGATTTCAAAGTCCGCGGCGGGCAAAATCTCACCGGAAGAAACGCCCTTGGCGCAAAAATCTTCGCGCAAAATTTTTTCGATTTCAGCCCGAAAAGCCGGCGGGTTGAATTTTTGCCTCTTTATGCCGCTGTCGGCAAAAAACGCGCAAACGCTTTCCCCCTGCGGATTTGCCGCCGGGCTCGGGCTTCCGTCCGCGCCGAACTTCAAAACGCAGAAAAAGCCCGCAAGCCCGCCCAATGCCGCGCTCAGCGCGCAAAAGAGCGCGAAAGAGAGCGCGGGATAGACTATGCGCGGCATTTTCAAAAGAATACAGTCAGTATGAACGCCCTTCCTTGCGCTCAAAATAGTTTATGTAGGCGCGGTTTAAGACCTTGTAGCCGCCCGGCGTCGGGTATTCGCCCGAGAAGAACCAGTCGCCCGAAGAGCTTTTAACCGCCTTGTGCAAATTTTCAATCGAAAGGAAAACAGTTTCGAGCTCGCCCTTCCAGGAGACGTTTGCAGGATACACAAGCTCGGCGATTTTCTTTGAGATTTGCTCGTCTGTAAAGCAGTCGTAAATGCGCTTTACGTAGTTTTTCATTTCACGCGGGTCTTTGTCCGCCTGGGCGCAGCACTGCTGGTAGACTTCCAAGAGAAGGTCGCTTTTGCCCGTCTGCTTGCACAGCGCGACTGCCGCCTGGAATGCGATGAACTTGCCAAGCTCGCTCATGTCGATGCCGTAGCAGTCGGGGTAGCGGATTTGCGGCGCGGTGGAAACTATTACGATTTTGCGCGGGTTTATGCGGCTTAAAATGCGCAAAATCTGCTGGCGCAAGGTCGTGCCGCGGACGATGGAGTCGTCGAGGCACACGATAGCGTCCTCGGGGCGGACTACGTCGTAGGTTATGTCGTAAACGTGGATTGCCATCTGCATCCTGTCCTTTTCCGACGAGATGAACGTGCGCAGTTTAATGTCATTGTGCACGACTTTTTCGCCGCGCGGCCAGTTGTCGAGGATGAGCTTGTCGAGATCCTCCGATGTCAGGGTCTTGCCCGAATTTACGATGTCTAAAATTTCCTTTTTGACCTCCCTGCGGCGCTGCACGCGCAGCTCGTGCATCATGCCGTAATAAGCCATTTCGGCGGTGTTGGGGATGTAGCTGAAAACGCTCTTCGAGAAATCGTCGCCGACGCTCTTTATGATTTGCGGCACGAGCGCGGCGCCGAGAGCCTTTCTTTCCTTGTAAATTTCGGGGTCGTTGCCGCGCGAAAAATAAATGCGCTCGAAGCTGCACGACTTCTTTTCGCCCGCTTCGATGTACTCCTCGTTCTTGCAGGAGCCGTCGCCTTTGATGAGGAACACGTGGCCGGGCTCAAGCTCTTTTATGTGGTCGGCAGTCTCGTCGAAAATCGTCATGAGCGCGACGCGCTCCGAGGCGAAGGCGATTAGCTCGTCGTTTTGCAGGTAGAAGCAGGGGCGGATGCCGTTGCGGTCGCGCAAGACGAAGGAATCTCCGTTGCCCAAAAGCCCCGCGATTGTGTAGCCGCCGTCCCAGTCGGCTGCGGC
>JAFXRX010000245.1 GCA_017526045.1 Opitutales bacterium | reverse complement strand
TTTTATCGTTAAATCGGTATGGACGCGGCGCTGCTTGTTTGTGGTGTCGTCGCCGCTGCCGACAACAATGTCGTTTACCGGATCTACCAAAACTTCGACTGTTATCGGCAAAAACGCCTCCCCGTACATGTCCGCAGAGCCGGGCAGCGGCCCGCCGTTGTATTCAGAATCGGGCGAGGAAAGCTCGGTGCGGCACCCCTTCAGGGCGTCTTCGTTAAGCGAGAGCAATACGCGGTAGATGTTGCCCTCGGTGCGCTTCAGCTCCTCGCTGTTTGGGGGCGCGCTCGGGCGCCTGCCGGCGTCTTCGGAGGAAATGCAGACAAGCGAAGGGTCGTCGACGTCCTTGTCGTTTGCGTATTCGTCCCAGAAATAAACGACATAGCTTTGGCGCGGGTTGCGAACCCAGGTGTAGACTTCGTCGAAGGCCTTCGACTTCAAAATGACCTCCAGGTCGTTGACGAGCGAAATAGCCTTGCTTGAGGAGCGGACTTCCGCGACCTTTGTTGAGACCGCCGCCAAAATGCCGATTAACGCCGCAATGGACACCGAAAGCACCCCGACGGCAATCATGACTTCGACAAGAGTAAAAGCCTTCTTCTTTAATTTTTTCAATTTTGAAATCATTGGAAAGTTCCTTCAATTTCGGAATAGTCGGAAAAGCCCACGCATTTGCCGCTTTTTACGACCCTGAAGCCGAGAATGTCGTAAGGATTATTCTGGATGTATTTGCCCGCCGAATTGGGTATGCCCGCGGCGATGACAATCTGCGCGCTCGGGTTTTCCGACAATCCCTCGGGGGAAAATTCGTAGCAATACCAGTCGCCGCTGCCCTCGCCCATGGTCTGGGGCCGGCGGCTGCCGAACTGCGCGATGCCCACGACGCTTGGCGCGCCGGTCGTGCCGTTGTGGAAAGTGCTGTACATTATGCGCTGCCCCTTGAAGCCCTCGGAGAGCATTGCATAGGCGTTGTACTCGCCCGACGGGGGAACGAAAAAGACGCCCTTGGGAAGCATAATCGGGGTGGAATACGACGACCAGCCCACGGAGTTGCCCCTGTCGTCGAAATATTCGTAAACCAAGCCGACCTGACGGAGCTTTCTGGAGACGTCGTCGCCCTTGTAGATGAGAACGCGAGAGCGGGCGTTTTTGGAGCACGAAAGCAGCCGCGCCTCCTCAAAAGCCGACATAAGCTGCTGCTGGGCGGTGCGCAAAGACTGCTTGCTGGAGTTCCAGTTGACAAGCAGCACGCTGCCCGCGCCCACGATGGCGATAATGGAAATAACCACCAGAAGCTCTATCAGTGTAAAAGCTTTTTTTGCATTCTTAAACATACGCAAAAATCAATTAAAGCCACGAGAAAATATTTTCGGCTTCGTAGTCCGCGCCCTCTTTTTTCTCGTCTTTTTTGAGGGTGAAAATAATTACGGACTTGCGGACGCCCGAGGAGATGTCGGGGACGATTTCGTTAAATTCGCTCTGCGAGAGCCCGTCGGTCATGAGCGGATAGCCCTTGCGTATCGAGCCCGAATTGCTTTTGTCGACGCAAACATAAATGTTGGGGTTGCCGAATTCGTCGACGATTTTCCAGACGTTGTCCTTCTTCTGCAGGACGGAATTGTCGAAGGTGAAGAAATTGCGCATGCGGCGGTTGAACTTCTTGCGGTCCGCGTCGGAGAGGTTTGTGCCGTCGATGTTCTTGCCGGTAAGAGCCTTGACAAGATATTCGGAATTGTTGCCTTCGCCGAGGTTTACGCGCTCCTTTTCGACGAGAAAGTCGGGATAGTAGCCGTATTCGGTCTTAAACTGGTCGATTGCGCCGGCGAGCTGCACCATGAAGGTTTTGACCGACGAGCGCTTGGCCTTGCCGCGCGCGCCCGCGATTGCCGGCATCAAAAGGCCCGCCATGACCGCGATAATCGAAATGACGATTAAAAGTTCTACAAGAGTAAATGCGTTTTTCTTTTTCATAATTTGAATATATAATGATTAAAAAACAAAGAGCTTTCAACAAAAATTTTATATTTTTAAAAGGCTGAAATTAAATCAATCCCAGCCGAAAACGATGTTGTCGAGATTTTTCGGGGTGGAGCGGAAATCGTCCTCGCTCGGCATAATGCCCGTAGAGAACATCGACTGCACCTCGGAGCCTTCGCCGTCGGAGCCGTTGCTCATCAGGAAGAACGAAGTGCCCTCCCACGCGCCAAATGCGCCGACGATGACGGAAGGGTCGTAATAATACATGTAGGGGTTGCCCCAGGGGTCGATAAAGGCGATTCTGTCGTTGTCGAGATTAGTTACGGCGGCGAAGGGGTCGGAAGGGTCGCCGACAGTCATCGTGGAGATGTCCAAGAAGGGCTTGTAGTCGGAAGCCTTTTCGACGTCGACAAACGTAACATGCCCCTTTTCGAGCTTCATGTAAGACTGCCCCGCGAGGCATTTGTAAAGCCTGCGGGCGCAATTTTCAACGCCGCCTTTTGCGTTGAGACGGGGATAGTCGTTGTACATTCCCTTGAAAGCCTCGAGGGCTGTCGCCATATTCGCCATGTCGGCGGCGGCCTTCGACCTGCTCTGGGACTGCGAAACGGAATCGGCAACCTTGAGCGTGATGGCCGCCAAAACCGCGATAAGCCCGATTACAATAAGGATTTCAACCAAAGTAAAAGCGCGCTTTGCGCGAAAAGATAGGGTAAATTTCATAATTTGAAAGTCTGAAAAAAAGCATTCCGCTTGTCAAGTATATTGCAAAATCCCGCCCAAAACATGCCCGCCCAAAGAAAAAACTATTCCATTAAAAAAATGCTTTTGGAAACATTTTGTTCCTCCCGCGCTGTGCGTCTGGGAACTTTATGTATTCTTCGTGTACGTCTGGAAAGGCTGTGTATGTTTTTCGCGGGGAAGATTGAAAGGTTGTGTATGTTCTTCGTTGTGCTGCTTGCGCGGTTGTGTATGCGAAAAAGCGGGGAGGATGCGCGATGCTGTTGTGTTTTGCGAATGGGGTGCTGTATTATAATACTGCCCCCTGAGCAAAACCGACATGGAGCGCAAGGAATAAAAAAGCAAACTTCTATTACGGATGCGGCGTAGCCGCTCTATTATTAAAACTATTTTTCTAAAATAGTTTGCTTTTTTTATTCCGGTTTTCACCACTTTTTTGGTTTGCGCTTAGAAAAAAATTAGCCATAGTTCCTAAACATTATGATAGCAGATGTACTCGCAGAAAGATACGCCTCGCAACAAATGAAGGATATTTGGAGCGCGGAAGGCAAAATTTTACTCGAACGCGAACTTTGGATAGCCGTAATGAAAGCCCAAAAACAGCTCGGGCTCGACATTCCGCAAGAGGCGATTGCCTCCTACGAAAAAGCCAAGACAAATATCGACGTATCCTCAATCAACGCCCGCGAAAAAATCACCCGCCACGACGTCAAGGCGCGCATAGAGGAATTTTGCGCGTTGGCAGGCTTCGAGCACATCCACAAAGGCATGACAAGCCGCGACCTCACCGAATGCGTCGAGCAGCTGCAAGTTTACAAGTCGCTAAAACTCGCGCAAATGAAGGCGGTTGCAGCCCTTTGCGCGTTCAAAAGCTACGCCGAAAAATACGCCGCCTACCCCTACGCCGCCCGCACCCACAACGTAATCGCGCAGCTTACGACATTGGGCAAGAGATTTGCAATGTTTGGCGAAGACCTTTTGAGGGCTGTCGAGGGAATGCAGCAGCTCATCGACACCTACCCCGTCCGCGGCCTCAAAGGCGCAATCGGCACGCAGCTCGACCAGCTTACGCTCTTTAACGGCGACAAGCAAAAAGCAATCGAGCTCAACGAGCTTGTCCTGAAACACCTCGGCATTTCAAAGTCGTTCGGGGCGACGGGGCAGGTTTACCCGCGCTCGCTCGACTTCGAAACTGTCGCGGCGGTTTACCAGCTCGCCTCGGGCCCCTCGTCTTTCGCGAAAACCCTGCGCATAATGGCGG